>JAGQIK010000181.1 GCA_020431405.1 Myxococcales bacterium | reverse complement strand
GGCGGCACGGGGCTCTACGTGCGCGCGCTGCTGCGCGGGTTGTTCGAGGCGCCGCCGGTGGACGACGAGATCCGCGCCGCGCACGAGCGCGAGGCCGAGCAGCACGGCGTCGATGCGCTCTACGCGCGCTTGCAGGCGGTGGATCCCGAGACGGCGGCCAACGTGCAGCCCGCGGACTTCGTCCGTATCTCGCGCGCGCTCGAGGTCTACGAGCAGAGCGGCGAGACGATCTCGGCGCTGCGCGCGCGGCACGGCTTCGCGGAGGCGCGCTACGACTACGTCATGTGGGGCCTCGACCCAGGACGCGAGGTGCTGCGCGCACGCATCGAGGCGCGCGTCGACGAGATGATGGCGCAGGGCTGGCTCGACGAGGTGCGCGCGTTGATCGCCGCCGGCGCGGCCGAGAGCCACCCGATGGGCGCGCTCGGCTACCGGCATCTTCGCGCACATCTTTCGGGCGAGCTCGACTTGGCCGAGGCCGTGCGCCAGACCAAGCGCGACACCTGGCGATTCGCGCGTCGACAGCTCAACTGGTTTCGACACGAGGGCGACGTGCGCTGGTTCGCCAGCGCCGACGAGGTGAGCGCCGACGGCGCCGATGACCCGCTGCCCGCTGCGGCGACTTGACGCCGCCCCCCGTTCCCTGCGAAAGACGTGTCTCTATGGACGGCCCGACCCTCGAGTTCGAACGACCGATCCTCGACCTCGAGCGCAAGATCGAGGAGCTCAAGCGCGCGCGCGGCAGCGACCGCAAGCTCATCGCCGAGATCGATCGCCTCGAGGCGAAAGCGAGCTCGCTGCTCGACCAGACCTTCGCCAAGCTGACGCCGTGGCAGCAGGTGCAGCTGTCACGCCACCCGGCGCGGCCCTACACCCTCGACTACGTCGAGCGGCTCACCGAAGAGTTCGTCGAGCTGCACGGTGATCGCGCCTTCGCCGACGACGAGGCCATCGTCGGCGGGCTGTGCTACTTCGACCATCAGCCGCTGATGGTCATTGGCCACCAGAAGGGGCGCAACACCAAGGAGAACATGCGCCGCAACTTCGGCATGCCGCGCCCGGAAGGCTACCGTAAGGCCAAGCGCCTGATGGAGCTGGCAGAGCGCTTCAACGTGCCGGTGTTGACGTTCATCGACACGCCGGGCGCGTATCCGGGCATCGGCGCCGAGGAGCGCGGGCAAGCCGAGGCGATCGCCAAGAACCTCGAGGTCATGATCCGTCTCGAGGTGCCGATCATCGCCGTGGTGATCGGCGAGGGCGGCTCCGGCGGCGCGCTCGCGCTCGGTGTGGCCGATCGCATCCTGATGCTGCAGTACTCGGTGTACTCGGTGATCTCGCCCGAAGGCTGCGCGTCGATCCTCTGGAAGGACGGCAGCAAGGCCGAGGACGCGGCGCGCGTGCTCAACCTGCGCGCGCAGGACATCAAGCGCCTCGAGATCGCCGACGAGGTCATCGAGGAGCCGCGCGGCGGCGCGCACCGTGACGTCGACGTGATGGCGCGGCGGCTGCAATCGGCGTTGGCGCGGCACCTCTCGGCGCTGCGCGCGCTCGACACCGAGGTGCTGCTCGCGCAGCGCTACGAAAAGTTCCGGCGCATGGGCGTGTGGAGCGAGCGCACATAGCTGGCAGGATCTAGACGTGACGCCGCCTGCACAGCTGATCGCCCTGCTGATCGCGACGGTGATCTTTTTTCAGCTCGTGGTGCACCTGCGCCGGCGCGGCGTAGCGGGTGCGCTCTTCGCCACGCTGCTGTGCATCGACCTCGTGTTGGCGCTGCTGACGCTCTACCTGCAGCCGACCTACGGCCTGTTGTTCTGGGGCGCCAGCGCGCTGTTCGGCGTGCTGATCATCGTGCCGGGCATTCTCGGCTCGCTGGCGCGTCGGCTGGTGGGGCGCGGGCGCTGGCAGGCGGCGATCCGCTTGCTGCAGTGGCGGCGCATGCTGCAGCCGGGCGCTGGGCGCGAGCGCGAGGTGCGCATGGTCGAAGCGCTGGCGCTGGCTAACGCCGGGCGGCTCGACGCGGCCGTGGAGCGTGCCGAGGCGGCGCTCGACGAGGCGCGCGGCGACCGCGAGCGCGCCGAGGCCTTCGATCACCTCTCGGGGCTGTATCTGATGTCGCGTCGCTTCGACCGCGTGGTGCAGCGCGCCGAAGAGCTCGGCGGCGTTGACGCGGCGACGATGACACCCAACGTCGGCATCGCGTTGATGCGCTCCTACGCCGAGGTCGGCGAGATGGAGAAGTCGGCGCGCGTGCAGTCGCTGCTCGAGTCGACGGCGGCGGCGAGCGACCCGGTCTTCGCGCAGGCGATGAACGCCGCGCGCGTGTCGTTCCTCGCGCATTTCGGCTTTCGCCAGCACCTCGAGCGGCTCTTCGAGGCGCGCTCGCCGTTTCTGCCGGTCTCGCATCTTTCGCACCAGCAGATCTGGCTCGGGCTCGCCTCGGCGCGCAGCGGGGACCCCGAAGCGGCGAAGGCGCTGTGGCAGCAGGCCGCGGCGCAGACCGAAGATCCATCGGCGGCGCGCGTGGCGGCGGCGCGCCTCGAGCTCGACCTCGATGGCCGCGTCGAGCCGACAGACGCGCTGCGCGAGCTCGCCGACGTCGCCTGCGAGCGCGCGCTGGCCTACGGGCAGCTGCCCAGCGGGCGCGGCGGGCTGCGCCGCGTGGCGCCGGTGACGCTGGCGCTGCTCGGCTCGATCGTGCTGGCGCACGTGCTGGTGATGCTGGCGGGCGTCAACGAGGACGGCCTCGAGCTCGTGCGCTACGGCGCCAACTTCCGCCAGCTCGTCTACGCCGGCGAGTGGTGGCGCTTGCTCACCAGCGCCTGGTTGCACGGGCCGCTGATGCACATCGGCTTCAACGCGGTGGCGCTCTACAGCCTCGGGCGCCTGGTCGAGCAGCTCTTCGGCTCGCTGCGCTTCTTTTCGATCTACGTCGTCGCCGGCGCGGTCGGCTCGTGGGCAAGCGTGCGCTTTGGCCCCACGCCGCACTTGTCCATCGGCGCGTCGGGGGCGATCTTCGGGCTCGTCGGCGCAGCGCTTGTCGGCATGTTTCTCTTGCGCGGCCGCATCCCCGACGGCTGGCGCAAGCACCTCACGATCAACCTGCTGCTGATCATCGGGCTGCAGGTCTGGATCGGCTACAGCATCAAGTTCATCGACAACGCGGCGCACTACGGTGGGCTCGTCGGCGGCGCGGTCGCGGCGTTGCTGGTCGGCGTCGCGCGCCGTGATGGCGCTCCCGACCCCGCCGCGCGCAAGGTGATCAACTGGGCGCTGGCGGCGATCTGTGCCGCTGCGTTGGTGGTGAGCGCGGTGCAGCTGTGGCGCACGCCCATCGAAGTCAGCCTCGCGCGCGTCCCCGCGCGGCGCGTGACGCGCGCCAACCTCACCATCGACGCGCCGGCCTACTGGGTCGTCGAGCCCAAGGCCGGGCCGCTGGCGCTGCGCGACCCGCTGGTGGGGCTCGTGCGGCCGGTGGCGCTGCTGGTCGAGATTCCCGGAAGGCTCGAAGACGAGTCGCTCGCCGCGCACGCGCAGCGCATGTTGCAGCGCTCGGTGGAGGGCTGGCGGCGCAGCAAGAAGGTGCACGACGTGCGCGCCGCCGACGGTCAGCTGCGAGAAAAGAACGTCATCAGCAAGCGGCTCTACTACCGCTTCGCCGGCTTTCGTTTCGTGCGCGTGCACATCTACAAGCAGCAGAAGGATCTCGTGATCCGCGCGCTGGTGAACCTGCGCGTGGAGCACCTCGCCGCCTACAAAGGCACCCTGCAGCGCATGGCGCGCTCGCTGTCGTTCGACGACCGCTAGCGGCGGTTCGATTGCCGCTATTTGTGTAACGGAAAATACCGCGTTGCCCTCGCGAAACTCCGCGTGTACTGTGGTCGTTCGACCCAGGAGAATCGAATGCGTTGGAGTTTGGCGGCTTTGGGCCTGCTGTGGGTGGTGTCTTATTCGAGCGCGGCCAACGCTGATGCGTGGCAACGCGCCGGCGGGATGGACCGAGGCGTTGCTTACTACATCTCGGTCTACTGCCATCCGGAGCAGCGACGGCCCGTCAACGCCAAGGCCGACGACCTGGTGCGGCACTGCACCGGCAAGATCATGGGCGGCACGCGCTACTCGCTTTCGATGGCTGCCAGCTCCGCCAAGACCATCGGCTACAACGCGTCCAACGCCGCCTGCCACACCTTCCTCAAGGGCTACAGCGCCAAGAACATCGGCCACACGCGCTTTCCCAACTACACCTACGCCGACCCGGGCGGCCGGCAGTACACGTGGGTAGGCGCCAGCACCGGCGGTCACTCGTGCCGTAAGTACGCACGCGGCAGCACGCTGGAGTACCGCTGCTTCGCCAACTTCTCGGTGGACTGCACCAAGCGCGTCTACAAGAGCGACACCAACTGCAGGGCTGGCTTCTACAAGGACAACTACGGCCACTGCGTGCCTGGCAACAAGGCCAACCAGGGCTGTCGCGTCGGCTACTACAAGGACAGCTACGGCAACTGCATCCGGGGCAACCCGGCCAACGGCGGCTGCCGCGACGGCTACTACAAGGACAGCTACGGCAACTGCATTCGCGGCAACCCGGCCAACGGCGGCTGCAAGCCGGGCTACCGCAAGGACAGATACGGCCACTGCATTCGCGACGGCATCTCGAGCCGCAAGCAGCCGCAGCGAAGCTGCCCCAGCGGCTACACGCGCGATGGCTTCGGGCGCTGTCAGAAGGTCAGAGGCCGCAGCAACCCGAGCACGGCGAACAATCGGCGACCCGCGCCGCGCAAGCCGTGCCCGTCGGGCTACAAGCGCACGCTGTACGGCCGCTGCATCAAGGTCGCGACGGCCATTCCGCTCTGTCCGCCGTGTTTTCCGCGCTGCCGCGTGGTGCGTCGCTGCCGGCCGCGAACGCGCTTCAGCTCGGGGCGTTCGGCGAGCGCCGTGCGTCGAACGGGAGGCCTCAGCGGCAGGCCCGCGGTGAGAGCCAGGCCCGCGGTGAGGGCCAGGCCGGCGATCGGGTCTTCGGCGAGGGCGGTGCGCACGTCGACCACGCCGCGCCGCGTGTATACGCCCTGTCCGACGGGCTACGCGCGCGACGCGCGCGGGCTGTGCCGAAAGCGCGTGTTCAACGGGGCTCCGCGGCGCGTTCGCCGACCCTGTCCGATGGGCACCGTGCGCAACGGCTATGGTCAGTGCGTCAGGCCGGCGCGCACCGTCAGGCCGCCGAGGTATCGGCCGCGGCCGACGGTTCGCCGTCCGCCGCCCGTGCGACGCCCTCCGATCGTGCGGCGTCCGCCGCCGCGACGGCGTGTTTGCCGCCGCGTGTGCACGCCGCGGCAGAACTGCTTCAGCCGCAACATCTGCACGCCGCAGCGGATCTGTCGGCCCTACCGGCGCTGCACCTCGTACTGCCAATGGAGCACGCGCCGCAGCTGCTACGGCTACGGTCGCTCGCGGCGCTGTCGCTCCTCGCGCTACTGCAATCGCCGGCAGCGCTGCAACACGCAGCAGCGCTGCAGCAGCACCCGACGCTGCCGCTCGCAGCGCCAATGCCGTACCACTCAGACCTGCCGTCAGGTCTGCAACTAAGCGAGCGGGAAAGACGATGACCTCGAGGGCAAAAAGCGCGTCGGTTGTTCTGCTCGCCGCTGTCGTGTTGCTCGACCTCGGCTGCGGCGGCGCGAGGCCTCGCAGCACGATGAGCGCGTACAAATCATCGCGCCGAAACCTGCGCTGGCGGCCGCCGCTGCCATCGGGACGCACGCTGCGCTTGTTCTACAAGCGCTACATGGCGACGCGATACGGTTATCTCGACAACTGGCGCTCGCGCATGTCGGGTGCACCGATCGCGTGCAGCCTCTCGCCAGAGTTTCTCTCGCGCATCGTCACGGCGACTCGCGAGCAGACGATGCTGGTCGAGGTGCTGCGCGGCCGCTGCGAAAACGGCGAGCTCTCGGGGCCAGCGACCGTACGCGTTCGTTCGCGGCGGCCGATCGGCAAGTTTCGCTCCGTGCAGATCCAGCGCGGCAGCTGGCGCGGCGGGCGCCCCGTGGGCACGCACGAGTCGATCGTGGTGGTGTTCAGCGGCGCGCGACGGCTCAACACGCTGGCCATGTCCTATCAGGCGCACGACGGTCGCGGTCCGGCGCCGCGCGTGGTGGCGAGCTTCAGCGTCGGCGACTTCGCCGCGACGGCGGCCTACAGCCGGCGTGACCCTTCGGTGCCGAACCTCGTACGCACGCGCATCTTCTCGCGCGCGGGTCGCAGGATGTTCCGCTACCGCACCAACACCTGGTACATCGAACCGTGGCTCGGGGCGATGCACGGCCCCTCGACGATCCACGGCCGCGGCAAGTGCTTCGACTTCGGCCGGCTCGCTTACCGCAGGCGCTGCTCGGCGACGCGGCCGCCGGTGCCCGGTGTGCCGCGCGGCGCGCGCGGGATGTGGGGCATCACGCTCGCGACGGCGCTGGCCAAGCGCAAGGCTGGCGTGGTGCGCGTGGTGCAGCCGGGCGAGCCCGAGGTCTTTGGCGGAGCGGCAGTCGCCGCGCGAGCAGATGGGCCGACCGATGTGCCGGCGGCGCCACGGCCGACCGCGCCGCCGACCGCGCCAGCGCCGACGCCACCCGCGCCGGCTTCTGCCGTCTCGAGCCGTTGCGATGCGGCCGGAGCGCAGCAAGCCAAGGTCGTTGCCGCCAACGCGCCGTCGCTGCAGGCGACGATGGCCGCGGCCCTCGGCAAGCAGTGCCGCGCGCAGGCTTGGAGCAAGCAGCGCATCGACTGCCTGGTCGCCGCTGCGACGCCGGCAGCCATCGAGGCGTGCAACAACCCGTCAGCGGCCGCGGCGAGTGCTGGTGGTGGTGCGCCCGACGCGGGGGCGGCGGCCGGCGCTGCCGCTGGTGCGGCGGCCACGCCGCCCGGTGCTGCGACGGCGACGGCTGCGGAGTGCGCCCAGGTGGCCAAGCACTCGGCGACGATCATGTCCAAGGCCGTGCCCTCGATGCACGAGACCTACCGCCAGAGCTTCGAGTCGCTGTGTCTGAAAGAGAAGTGGAGCCAGGCGCGGGTGAGCTGCTCGCTCGATCAGAAGACGGCGGCGGATCTCGAGAAGTGCGCCGACTCGGCGCCGTCGAAGTAGCGGCTACTCGAGCGTCAGCGGTCCCGGCACGTACATGTCGCGCATCGGCCAGGTGCGCGAGCCGGTGGGCGTGGCGGCGAAGACGCGATAGAAGCCCGCCGAGAGGCCCTTGATCGACAGCTCGCTGCCGGGGCCGAGCCAGGCGACGCGCACGCCGTCGAGATAGATCACCGCGGCGAAGGGGCTCTCGTTCTTCACGTCGAGCTTGGCGGCGGCGCCGCGGCGCAGGCCGCGCAGCTCGCGCTGACTGACGAGCTGCTGCGCTGCCGGCAGGCGCAGCCGCCGCGACTCGATGTAGCCGTCGCGCTTGGCGGCGAAGCGTGCCGCGGAGATGCGTTTGGCGCCGAGGTACTCGACGGTGCAGAGCTCGGCGAGCGCTGGTCCGCCCAGCGACTCGTTGGCGACCCTGCGCCGCCAACGCCACGGCGGGGCCGTCTGCGAGGCGATGCCCTCCAGTGTGAGCAGCCCGCGACGCGACGAGAGCAGCGGCAGCGCCACCAAGTAGATCGGGTGATAGAAGCGCAGGTCGCCCAGCAGCTCGGCGTTCCGCATATCGGGGCCTTCGCTGTCGAAGCGCAGCCGCAAAGACCAAGCTCGCACGCGCTCGTTGGGCGGCCGGTAGCTCAGCGACACGCGCGTCCGGTGGCGCCGCACGCGCAGCCCATGGCGGGCCGGTGCGCCGGCGAGCGGGATCAGCTCGGCTGTCTCGGGGCTGTGCTCGGAGGGACCGCTCGTGAGATCGAGCGTGTCGGCGAGGCGCGATCGCGGGCGCGACCAGATGCGATGCTGGCGCGGGTTGATCACGAACAGCCGGCCGAGATCCTCGGCGAGCAGGATCTCGTGCGCGCCGCCGGCGGCGCTCTCTGGCAGCACCCACAGAATGCGCTCGGCGGTGGCGTAGACGTCGCTCGCGACGGTCGAGCCTTCGACGAGCTGGTCGAGGTGCTGGCGGCGCTTGGCCGACAAGCGCGCGAAGCCGCCGGCGTCCGTCATGTCGAGGCGCGTGCGCAGCCGGTAGTGATGGACCCAGATGATGTCGTTGCCGTACGCCGGGTCGAGCGAGCGGCCGATCTGCAGGTTCTTCTGCGGCTTCTTGCGGGCGCCAGTTTTCGCCGAGCGCCCCTTGCCGCGCTTGCCGCCGGGCAGTCGGCAGCCGCTCGCGCCTGCTGCCAAGGCGAGCGCGCTCGCGCAGAGCAGGGCGATCCAAGGCGCCCGAGACGACGTGCGCATGCCGCTCACGCGTCGTCCTGCTCTTTCTCTGCCTGCTCCTTCTTGCGCTTCTTGAAGGGCACGTGCTCTTTGGCGAAGTACTTGGTCGTCATACGCGAGACGAGGCCCGATAGCGCGAGGATCGCGATCAGGTTGGGGATCGACATCAGCCCCAGCGCGGCGTCGCCGAAGCCCCATACGACATCGAGCGAAAACAGCGCGCCGAGCAGGTGCATGGCGACGAAGATCAGCTTGAAGGGCAGGTGCACGCGCGTGCCGCCGAGATAGTAGGCGGCGCGGTCGCCGTAGTAGGACCAGCCGATGGCGGTGGAGAGCGCGAAGAGAAAGACCGAGATCGTCACCAGGTAGGAGCCGAGCGGAAAGCCCTCGGGCAGGATGCGCGCGAGGCCCAGGTCGAACGCGAACGCTGTCAGCGGCGAGGCGTTCTGCAGCATCTTGCCGCGCAGCTCGGCGGCGAGCTTGTGGCCTTGGCCGTCGACGAGTCGCGGGTGGCCCTTCTTGTCGGTGGTCAGCCAGCCGTTGGCCGGCGCCTTCTTGTGATAGAGGCGCGGCAGCTCGACGAAGCTGTGGTTGAGAATGTAGCGCACGCCGCTGACGCGACCGTCGTGCACGGCGTAGCGGCGCCCGCTGGGCAGCTTGCAGTCGCCGTGGGTCTTGGCGTCGCGGCCGATCTTGCACGTGTCGGCGACGACGGTGATCGCACTCTGGCGTTTGAGCGGGTAGCTCGCGTCCTTGCGCAGGCTGAAGGCGCCGGTGCTGACGATCACCAGGCCGGTGAGCGTGCAGATCATCAGCGTGTCGATGAACGGCTCGAGCAGCGCGACGGCGCCCTCGCTGACGGGCTCGTGGGTGCGCGCGGCCGCGTGGGCGATGGGCGCCGAGCCTTGGCCCGCTTCGTTGGAGAACAGCCCGCGTTTGACGCCCCAGGTGACCGTGAAGACAAACGTGGCGCCGGCGAAGCCGCCGAGCGCCGAGGTCGGATCGAAGGCGCTCGAGACGATGGTGCTGATGGCGCCCGGGACAGCTCCCGCGTTGAGGATCAGCGCCGTGACGGCGGCGGTGACGTAGAGCGCGGCCATCACCGGCACCACGCGCGAGGTGAAGTTGCCGATGCGCTTGATGCCGCCGAGGATCACCAGCGCGACGAGCACCGCCGAGACGCTGCCGGTGATCCACGTCGGCACGTGGAACTGATCGCGGAAGCTGTCGGCCATCGTGAAGGCTTGGATGGCGTTGCCCGAGCCGCACGACGAGACCGTGGCGCAGGCGGCGAAGACCAGCGCCACCGGCTTCCACTTGAGGCCGCGCTCGATGTAGTACATCGGCCCGCCCGAGACGGTGCCATCCTCGTTCTTCTGGCGAAAGGCGAGCGCGAGCGTGCACTCGGTGAACTTGGTCGTCATGCCGAAGAGCGCCGTGAGCCACATCCAGAACAGCGCGCCGGGGCCGCCGTAGTGGATCGCCGTGGCCACGCCGCCAATGTTGCCCACGCCGACGGTCGCCGAGAGCGCCGTGGTCAGCGCCTGGAAGTGCGAGATGTCGCCGGCGGCGTCGGGGTCATCGTAGACGCCGCGCACCACGCGCAGCGCGTGGCCGAAGCCGCGGATGTTGATGAATCCGAGGCGCAGCGTGAGGAACATGCCGGTGCCGAGCAGCATCACCACCAGCAGCGGCGCCGAGTGCGGCCAGTTCCAGATCACGCCGCTGACTTCGTCGACGATGTGTTTGATGAGCTCCATCTGCGCTGCACATCATGGGGGCCGCTCTCCACAGCGGTCAATGGCTCTGGTATAAGCGACAGCCCATGAGCGACCCCAAAGCGAAAGAGGCTGCGGCCGTGGAGCGCGGAAACTGGGGCTCGCGGCTGGGCTTCGTGATGGCCGCTGCGGGCAGCGCCGTCGGCCTCGGCAACGTCTGGAAGTTCCCCTACATCACCGGCGAGAACGGCGGCGGCCTGTTCGTCATCATCTACCTGTGCTGCATCGCGCTGGTCGGCATCCCGATCATGGCCGCCGAGATCATGATCGGGCGCGCCGCCAAGAAGCAGCCGGTGGCGGCCTTCGCCACGCTCAGTGGGCGCAAGACCGGCTGGACGGCCGTGGGCTGGATGGGCGTGCTGGCGGGCTTCGTGATCCTGTCGTTCTACATGGTCGTCGCCGGCTGGGCGATGGACTACACGCTCAAGTCGATCGTCAACTTCAGCGAGCCGATCCACGACGCGGCCGAGAAAAAAGCCACGGTCTATCGCGCCACCACGCCCGTGGCGGCGATGCGCGCGCGGCTGGCCAAGCGGCGCGCCGCGCACCGATCGCGCGCTCTGGTCGACGACATCAAGCGCGAGGCGCCACGCTCGGTGTGGCGCGGATACGCGCGCTACCGGGCGGCCGTCGGCGTCGCCGGGGGCGCGGGGCGCGCCGCGCTGCTCGGCGAAAAGAAGCTCGCCGCGCAGGTCGTGCGCGCCGAAGCGCTGCAGAAGCGCGTCGACGCCGCGCGCGAGGCGGCGGCCGTCGAGGCGGTGACCTACTATCGCAAGCGCTCCGACGACCAGGTGCGCGCCGAGGCCGAGACCGTCGAGCGGCGGCGCATCATCGCAAAGAAGATCGGCGGCGCCTTCGGCAAGCTCGTCACCGACGGCTGGACCGTGACGTTCTGGTCGGCGCTGTTCATGCTGCTGACGATCCTCGTGGTGGCGGGCGGCATCTCGTCGGGCATCGAGCGCACCTGTCGCTTCCTGATGCCGACGCTGATCGCGTTGATGGGCTTCATGGTGGTCTACGGCGCCTTCCAGTCGGGCTTCGGCGAGGCGCTGACCTTCGTGTTCAAGCCCGATCCGCACCGGCTCAAAGCCAGCGGCGTGCTCGAGGCGCTAGGGCACGCCTTCTTCACGCTCTCGCTCGGCATGGGCGCGATGATCACGTACGGCTCCTACCAAGAGGGCAAGGACAACATCATCAAGCAGTCGCTGTGGATCGCGGGCGTGGACACCGTGGTGGCGCTGCTGGCGTGTCTGATGATCTTCCCGATCATCTTCTCCTACGGCCAGGAGCCGGGCGCCGGGCCAGGGCTCGTCTTCAAGAGCATGCCGCTGGCGTTTGCCGAGATCGGATCCGGCGGGATGCTGCTGGCGATCCTCTTTTTCGGGCTGCTGCTGGTGGCCGCGCTGACGTCGGCGATCTCGATGCTCGAGGTGGTGGCGTCCTACTTCATCGACGTGCGCGGCTGGAGCCGCCCGCGCGCGGCGTGGATCCTCGGCATCGTGATCTTCGCCTTCGGGCTGCCCTCGGTGTTCGCCTTCGATCCCGACTTCGTCTTGAAGTCGTGGGAGCCGACGTACGGCAAGAGCTTCTTCGACACCATGGACTACCTGGCGTCGAACTGGATGCTGCCGCTGGGCGGGCTGTTCGTCTCGATCTACGCCGGCTGGGTGCTGCCCAAGAAGATCCGCGACGCCGAGCTCGAGGGTGTGGCGCCGATCACCGTGCGGGGATGGCTGCTGCTCGTGCGCTGGGTGGCGCCGATCCTGGTCATCGCCGTGCTGCTGCAGAAGGTTGGTGTGCTCGACATCGACGAGATCCTCTACGCCCTCTTCAATTGAGCTACGATCAGGCGCATGCGAACGCTGATGTGCCTGCTGCTCGCGTCGGCCACGATGCTGGCGTGCAGCGACGACACCAAGCCGCCCGCTGCCGACACGACGACGGGCAGTGATCGCGGCACGCCCGGCGCCGACCGTGGGGTTGGCTTCGATGGCGCGGGCGCGGCGGACACGGGGACGATGGGCGACGCGTCCGATGGCGGCGGCGTCGGCGACGCGGCGGGCGGCGACAGCGCCAGCCCGGCGGCGATCTGGCGCCCCAAGCCGGGTACCAGCTGGCAGTGGCAGCTCAGCGGCACCCTCGACACGTCGATCAACGTCGCCATGTACGACATCGATCTCTTCGACACGGCGGCGGCGACGATCCAGGCGCTGCACACCCAAGGCCGCGTGGTGATCTGCTACTTCAGCGCCGGCTCCTACGAGGACTGGCGCCCCGACGCATCGAGCATCCCGGCGGCGGCGCGTGGCAAGAAGCTCGACGGCTGGAACGAGCTGTGGCTCGACGTGCGCCACGCCGGCGTACGCGACGTGATGAAGAAGCGCCTGGCGCTGGCCAAGCAGAAGGGCTGCGACGGCGTCGAGCCGGACAACGTCGACGGCTACGCCAACGACAACGGCTTCGGGCTCGCGGCCAGCGACCAGCTCGCCTACAACCGCTTCCTCGCCGACGAGGCGCACAAGCTCGGCCTCAGCGTGGGGCTCAAGAACGACCTCGACCAGGTCAAGGCGCTCGTCGCGAGCTTCGACTGGGCGCTCGACGAGGAGTGCGCACAGTACGACGAGTGCGATCTGCTCAAGCCCTTTATCGCGGCCGGCAAAGCCGTCTTTCACGTCGAGTACACGCCGACCAACGAGACCAAGGTCTGCAGCGTGAGCAAGCAGCTCGGCCTCGATACGCTGATCAAGCGTCTCGAGCTCGACGCCTGGCGCAAGACCTGCCCCTAGGGGTCACTCTATGCTCTCCAACTCCGCGGAACCAAAGGGCGCACAGCCCACAATGACAAAACCCAATGTGCGAATACCGCACGTTGGGTTTTGTCATTGTGGGCCAGGCGCCCTTTAGATTCGGCCACTTGCGGATCGGAGAGTGACCCCGTGGATGGGATTACGCAGGCGCTGCTCGGCGCCACGGTCGGCAAGGCGTGCTGTGGGCACAAGCTTGGCCACAAGCGCGCCGTGTGGTGGGGCGCGGTGGGCGGCATCATCCCGGACTTCGACATCCTCGCGCGCGTGGGCGGCGAGTGGGCTTCGATGGTGCACCACCGCGGCGTCACGCACTCGCTGTGGTTCGGGCCGCTGGTCGGCTCCGCGTTGGGCTACGCGGTGTGGCGGCGCTACCGAGCGAAGGAGGACCCTGGCGGGCAGCCAGGGCTTTTGCGCTGGTGGGTGTTGCTGTTCGTGCTGGCGATCTTCACCCACCCGCTGCTCGACCTCTTCACGACCTACGGCACGCAGCTGCTGGCGCCGTTTTCACGGCAGCGCTACGCCATCAACGGCGTCGGCATCGTCGATCTGTTCTACACGGTGCCGCTGATCATCGCGTTGCGCGTCGGTCGCGGCGACGCGGACATGCGGCGCGGGCGGCGCGCGGCGACGATCGCGCTCGCGGCCACCACGGCGTATCTCTTCGTCGGCGTGTGGCTCAACCATCGCGCCGAGGGGCTCGCCGCGCGCGACCTGGCGCGGCGCGGGGTCAAGGTCACGAAGGTCGACGCCTACCCGACGCTGTTGCAGCTGTTCTTGCGGCGTGTGGTGGCGCGCGACGACAAGGGCGCGCTGCGCGTGGGCTACTTGTCGACGCTGGCGCCGCAGCCGCCGCGCTGGCGGCGCTTCGAGCCGCCCAAGGACGCGCTCGTCGAGCGGCTGCGCGCTGCGCCGCGCGGCAAGCTGCTCTACTGGTTCGCCATGGG
The DNA here is from genome assembly GCA_020431405.1 of Myxococcales bacterium. Taxonomy (GTDB): domain Bacteria; phylum Myxococcota_A; class Polyangia; genus JAGQIK01. The sequence goes on along the minus strand of JAGQIK010000181.1, from coordinate 3,728 downwards.
GCAGGTGGCGCCGCATCTGGTGCGCGACAGCAAGGGCAACGTGGTAGTGGAGCTCGACGACGTGCGCTACGGGCTTCCAGGCACGGCGCCGTGGCGTGGCTTCTGGGGGGTGCGCGCGCGCTTCAACAAGGATGGGTCGATGGGGGAGGTGGTGCGCTTTCGGCGCGGCTTCTCGGGTGCTGGCAAGGCATTCGTCGATCTGTTTCGCGGCGCGCTGGGCGCCAGGCTCTAGCCTAGCTAGCGCGCCGCGAAGGGGGGAGGGCGTGGGCGCGGGCGCGGGCGACTACTGGCCGGCGTCGGCCTGCTCGGCGCGGTAGTACTTCACGCCGCGGGCCTTGATGGCCTCTTTGCCGGCGGCGCGCGGCACGCGCAGGTAGAAGGTGTGCGTCTGGCCGTGGGCCTGGTTCTGCACGGCCGGGTAGGAGACGGACACGCGCAGGCGATCACGCTGCAGCGCCTCGAAGACCTGTGCGCCGCTGCCCGACTTGCTGGCCTTGAAGCTGACCGTGTGGCGCTCGGCGCCGATGCCCAGGCCTTCGAGCCGCGTGTTGGTGACGGTGATCGTGGTGCCCGCCGGGAACGCCGCCAGGCCGAGCATCTTCGCCTGCGCCTCGCCCTTGAACGTGTCGCCACGGGTGTAGGCCGGCGTGATGAAGATGTTCTTGGGGTTGGTGTTGGCGGCGATGTCGTAGGCAGGCACGTGCATGCCGCTGTGGCTGATCGTGCCGGGCTGCGTGCGGCCGCCCTGCTGGCGCTGCGTGTTCTCGTTGCGGGTCGGCAGACCTTCGACGTTGCCGTGCACCGTGGCGTACTTGCGGCCGAAGACGTCCTTGCCGAGCAGCTTGAACGGCGTGTGCGTCTCCATCACGGCCGGCGAGTGCTTCTTCTGCTCCTGGTTGGCGCTGGCGACGTTGATGTCGAGGTCATTGAACTGCTCGTAGTTGAGCGCCGACGCGACGGCCTTGCGCCACTCGCGGCTGCGCTGCTTTTTGAGCAGCTTCTTGCGGTTGGTGATCTTCTTGTCCTTGCTGGCGCACAGCCCGCCCATGCAGGTGTCGGGCAGCACGATGTCGTTGGACTTCAGCTGGCGATGGGCCGTGACCTTGCTGCCCTCGTTGTAGCCCTTGACGGTGATGTCGTAGGGGTCGCGGTTGACGTGCGAGCCGCCGCCGACGCCCCAACGTGGCAGCGGCTGCCAGGTCGTCTGATCGCCCCACGACACGATCCGACCGCTGGGGCGATGGATCTTGGGCAGACGCATGCTGATGCGGCCGCGCTGGTTGGGTGCGAAGGCCTTGCACGCCTTGCCCGCCGGGGCTTTGCCGTGCGGGTTGGCGAAGGCCAGCGAGCTGGTGGCGACGATGGCGAAGACCAAGGTCAGGCGAAGGCTGCTGCGTAGACGGTTGGTTTTCATTGTATGGCTCCCGTAGCTTGGCGGTTGGGTTTCGAATCTGGCGGGCTCTCGCGAGCTTGCCAGGTACAAGAGCAACCGATGTGCCAGGCCAGGAGCCTTGAAATTGCGGGAGAATTTTCGGAGCCCGGCGAGCGGGCAACGCGCGCCTATTCGCGCTTCGAAGGCAGAAGTGACCGCCGTTTGGGCCCTGATCTAGTTCAGGTCCGCGGCCTCGTCGCGCCGCTCAGTAGCTGTGCAGCTCGAGCGTTTTGCCGCCGCGACCGAAGCCCTTGAGCTTGCGCAGATAGGCGAAGTGCGAGCGCCCGACGATCCAGGAGAACTTGCGTTTGCCCGTGTGCACCTTGCCGATGGGCGTCGCCTTGCCGCCGTCGTCGAGGCGGTAGATGTCGCAGCGCTCCTTGTCGGCCTTCTGGCGCGCGACGGCGAGCTTGTTGACCGGGTCGATGGTCATCGAGAAGTAGAGCGTCTTGCCGTCCCAGGTCTCGTGCTGCACCAGCGACTTGTGCTCGTAGAGCACCCACTTGACCGGCAGCGCGATGGTCGAGAGCTGGTTTTCGCGGTCGACGTAGTAGAGCTTGGTGTAGTCGTCGTTGACCTTGAGGAAGCGGTACTGCTCGCTGTACTTGGGCCGCATGTTGATGACCTTGGTCCAGGCCATCAGCTTTTTCGGCGCGTAGTCCCAGCTCGTCTTGCGCGTCAGCAGGTGGTAGCGCACGGCGCGATCGGGCAAGCGGATGTCGCGCTTGCGGTCGTAGCGACCTTTGCGCAGGCCGACGAGCGTGACGTGCCCGGGCTCCCAGTAGATAAGGCGCAGCTTCGGCTTGCGCAGGCGGTTGTCGGCGCCGACGGCGAGGCGCGCGGCCTTGACGCGACGAAAGTCCCGCGTGCGATAGGCCGTCACGACGTGGCGGTGGTTGCCCTTCTTGTCGGCGACGTCGTCTCGCAGCACGAGCACCTGCTGGCCGCCGAAGGCCAGCACGCGCGCCTTCTGCCCGACCTTGCTCTCCTTGAGCAGCTTGCCGCTGCTCGCGTCGAAGAGCATCGCGGCGTGGGTGCCCTTGTAGCCGTCCATCCAGACGAACACGATCTTGCTGCCGTCGGGCGTGAAGGACAGCGCGCGCGGCACGCGGCGCGGCTTGTCGACGTTGATCTTGAGCTTCTTCTGCTTCGACTGCGTGTCGAGGACGATGATCTCGAGGAACGTGGCGCTGTCGGTGTGGATGTAGGCCAGCCGGTTGCCGCTCGCATCGAAGGCCATTTGATCGTCGACGAAGCCGCGCTTGGGCGAGAAGCTCCAGGTCTTCTTGGCGTGCGCGGGGGCCGCGATTGTCAGCTGGCTGAGCGCGACGAGCGCGACGAGCGCGATGCGGGTCATCTGGCGGCCTCCTCGGGGCGGCGCGTGGGGGTCTTGGCGTTGGCTCGCAGCTTTAGACGCAGCGCTGCCAAAGCGATGCACTATGTCACGTCAGGCTGTTGATCTCCAAGGTGATCTCCCGCGGCGCTGGCGCGAGAGGAGGCCTTATAATGGGCGCTCGTGATCTCCAAGCGCCAGCCCATCACAAGCGTGCTCGTCGGGGCCGCGATGCTCGTCGCTGCTCCGTGGAGCGGACGCGCGGCGCGCGCCGACGCGGGCGCCGGCGACGCGACCGCCACGCAGTGCGGCGCGATCAGCTACGTCGGCTGCTGCGCCGCTGCGACGCTGCACTACTGCCAGAGTGGCCAGCTCGTGCAGAAACAGTGCAGCAACGCGTGTGGCTGGAACGCGGCCTTCGCGCTCTACGGCTGCGGCAACAGCACTGCGGCCGACCCGAGCAACACGCACGCGCGCGAGTGTCCCGCGGGTGACGGCGGCTTGCCTGACGCTGCCGCCGACGGACCGCCGCCGGACGATAGCAGCGGGCCGGACGCGGCAGGGCTCGATGGGCAAGGCGGCGACGGGGCGGGGCCAGACGCCGCCGGCTGCGGCGCCGTGCCGTACGCTGGCTGCTGCGACGGTGACACGCTGCGCTTCTGCGCGGGCAACGTCGTGCTCGCGCTGAGCTGCGCTGCGGGCAGCTGCGGCTGGAGCACAGCGCGCGGCTACTACAGCTGCGACACCAGCGGCGGCGCCGATCCGTCGTCGACCTACCTCAAGAGCTGCGCGCAGGTGGTGGGCGACGCGGGCTTGCCCGACGCGCCGACGCCGCGCGACGCCATGGCGCTGCCCGACGCCGCCGCTGACGGGGCCGCCGACGCGCCGCGCGATCAGTCGAGCGCCGACGCGGGCGATGGCGGGCAGCCGAGCGCAGACGCGTCGGGGGACGCTGACGTTGGC
>JAGQIK010000180.1 GCA_020431405.1 Myxococcales bacterium | reverse complement strand
TCGTTGCGGTAGCGCAGCTGCAGGTAGTCTCCGAGCGTGACCGCGTCGCCGTCGGCGAGCAGGCGCGGCGCGCCGAAGGCGCCATCGCGGTTGGCAGTACTGGAAGCACTGTTGCCAGCCGGCGAGATCGCGAACAGCTCGAGCGCCACCAGGTGCAAGCGCGGATCCGCCGCCGCCGATCCCGACCCGCCGCGATATTGTACGCGCGGCGGGTTGATCGGCGTGGCGCCCGGATCTGACGTGCCGTCGGGGCGCGGCCACAACACCAGCGCCAGCACTGCGGCAGTCGCCGCCGCCAGCGCCAGCACGCCGAGCCAGCGCCAGCGTTGCTTGCGCTCGGCTGCTGCGGGCGCGTGCGCGGCGTCGACCGCGCCGTCGAGCGCCGCCTCGACGGCCTCGAAGACGCGCGCCTGCATCGCGCGCGGCGGTTCGTGCTGCGAGGCGCCATAGACCAGCTCGGCCAAGGCGTCGTACTCGGCGCGCGCCTGCTCGTCCTCGCGCAGGCGCGCGCGCAGCGCGGCGCTCTCGGCGGCGCCGAGCTCGCCGGCCAGGTAGCTGACGATCTGATCGCGGACGTTCATCGCTCGTCCTCCCCGCGCACGCGCTTGACCTTGGCGCTCTTGTGCAGGCGCTCGAGCACCTTCTTCTTGAGGTACTTCGAACGGCGCACGGTGATCTCGAGCGCCTCGGCGATCTCTTCGTGGCTTCGCTCCTCGACGAAGCACAGCTTGAAGAAGGTGCGCTGCTCGGCGTCGAGGCCGGCGGCGAACGACTCGAGCGCCTCGCGCACGCGCTCGCCGTGCACGGCGTCGATCTGACTGCTGCCTTCGCGCGCGGCCGGCGGCTGCATCGAATCGGTCGAGTCCACCGGCACCTCCTTGCTGCGGTTGCGCGACTTGAGCAGGTCGAGGCAGCGATTGCGCGCCACCTGCTTGGCCCAGCCGACAAACGCAGCGCTGCGATTGACGTCAAACTGCGCGCGCGCGCGATAGACCTGCAGCCATACTTCCTGCTGCGCCTCCTCGCGATCGAAGGCGCCGTGGAAGTAGCGCGACACCACCAGAAAGATCTCGCGCGAGAGCCGCTCGAAGATCAGCCGGAACGCCTCGCGGTCGCCGGCGACGAAGCGCGTCACCAGCTCGACCTCGAGGCCCTGTACATCGCGCGAGACTGCGATGGCGGCGCTCACCCGGTCCTTGTCCTCCTGACTCACCTGGCAACTACGACCCCACGGGCGCACGCGGACAAAGTTTTTTCACGTTTGATTACAGCCGCATCGAAAGCGATGGAGTTTTCAGCGCCGCGCGATCGTGCGATGCTGCGCGCCGCCGAAGGAGGCACTATGGGCAAGCTCTCGGCCTTCAGCTTCAAGGCCTGGATCGACGAGCACCGGCACCTGCTCAAGCCGCCGGTGGGCAACAAGGTCGTCTTCGAGGACACCGAGTTCATCATCATGGTGGTCGGCGGTCCAAACGTTCGGAAGGACTACCACATCGACCCAGCCGAGGAGTTCTTCTACCAGCTCGAGGGCGACATGGTGCTCAAGGTCGTCGAGGACGGTGAGTTTCGCGACGTGACGATCAAGGAGGGCGAGATCTTGCTCTTGCCGCCGTGGATCCCGCACTCGCCGCAGCGTTTCGAGAACACCGTCGGCCTGGTGGTCGAGCGCAAGCGGCACGACGACGAGCTCGACGGGCTGCGCTGGTACTGCGACAGCTGTCACGAGACGCTCTACGAAGAGACGTTTCACCTCGAGGACATCACCAAAGACCTGCCGCCGGTCTTCGATCGGTTCTTCGGCAGCGAGGCGCACCGCACCTGCAAGGCGTGCGGCGAGGTGATGCCCATCCCCGAAAAGTTCAAGCGCTCCTGAGACACGAGGCACGTCCCATGGCCAAGATCGCGATCCTCGGCGCAGGCCCCGTAGGCTCGTTGCTCTCGATCCTGCTCGCCAAGCGCGGCCACGATGTCGAGGTTTACGAGCGTCGCCCCGACATGCGGCGCGTCGACATTCCGGCGGGGCGCTCGATCAACCTCGCCTGCTCGGACCGCGGCTTTCGCGCGCTCGACCTCGGCGGCATCGGCGCCGAGATCCGCGAGGCGGCGATCCCGATGCGCGGCCGCATGATCCACGACCTCGACGGCGAGCTCGCGCTGCTTCCCTACGGTCGCGACGACCAGGCGATCTTCTCGGTCTCGCGCGGCGAGCTCAACAAGGCGCTGATGACGGCCGCCGAAGAGCAGGCTGGCGTTCGCATCCACTTCGAGACCGGCTGCCGCTTTGTCGACACCAGGCGCGCGCGCATGGAGCTGCGCGACGAGTCGTCGCGCGGGTGGCGTATGGTGGACGTACCGGATCTGCTCTTCGGTGCCGACGGCGCGCGCTCGGCGCTGCGCACCTCGATGCAGCGCGGCGACCGCTTCGACTACTCGCAGGCCTTTCTCGAGCACGGCTACAAAGAGCTGGTCATCCCGCCCGCCAAAGACGGCGTCGGCGTGCGCGACGGCTTCGCCATCGAGCCCAACGCGCTGCACATCTGGCCGCGCGGCAAGTTCATGCTCATCGCGCTGCCCAACCAAGACCG
>JAGQIK010000179.1 GCA_020431405.1 Myxococcales bacterium | reverse complement strand
TCTGCTCGAGGCGCGCGCCAAGCTGCGCGCGGCGCTCGAGCTGCGCGACTCGGCGGCCGGCCGCGCGCTGTGGCGGCGGCTCTCGCGCCATCCGCGGCTTTGGCGCGCGGTGACGCCGGCGATCGTCTATAGCGTGGCCTTCTCGGCCGACGGCCAGCACGTGGCGGCTGCCAGCCAGGGGCGCGTTGTCTATGTCTTCGAGCGCGACACGCGCGCGATACGCATCCTGCGCGGCCATCGCGATCAGGTCTTTGCCGTCGCCTACGCGCCCGATGGCACGTTGGCCTCCGGCAGCCTCGACGGCGAGGTGCGCGTGTGGCCGCGCGCCGGCCCGTCGCGGCTTATCGGCAAGCACGCGGCGGCCGTGCGCGCGCTGGCCTTCGCGCGCGCCGGCAAGCTGCTGCTCTCGGCCGGCTCCGACGGCAAGCTGCGGCTCTTCGCGCGTGGGTCGGGCGGCGGCGACAGCTTCGTCGCGGGTCGTGTAGTGGGCGGCGAAGGTGGGCCGCTTCTGGCGCTCGCGGTCGACGCGCAGGCGGGCGTGGTCGCCGCGGCGGGCGCGGGGCAGCGCGTGCGGCTTTGGCGCATGTCGACGCTGCTGTCGGCCGACAGCGCGCCCAAGCCCGAGGCGGTGCTCGAGACGAGCGCGCTGGTGCACGCGCTGGCGTTCGGTCGAGAAGGCCCGCAGCGGCGGCTGGCGGTCGGGCTCAGCGACGGGCGCCTGCTCGTCTACGGTCGCGGCGGAGCGGCGGCGTCAGCGGCGGGTGCTGCTGGCGCGGCGGCGGCGGCCTCGCGCTGGCTGCGGCTGCGTACGCTGCGCGGGCATCATGGCTCCGTGCGCGCGCTGGCCTACGATCCGCGCGGCGCCGGCACGCTCGCGTCGGGAGGCGTCGGCGGCCAGCTGCTCTTGTGGAGCAGCGGCGGGCGCGCGCGACGCGCGGCGAGCTGCGACGCGGCGGTCTACGGTGTGGCCTTCGACCCGAGCGGCGATCGCATCGTGGCCGGCGGCGCCGATCGACAGGTGCGTCTGCTCGATCCGCGGCGCGTCGCACGCGAGCGGTCGCTGCCGCCGCATCAGGGCGCGGTCAACGGCGTGGCGTTTTCCATCGGCCGCGCGGCTGCGCAGCTGGCGAGCGGCGGCTCCGATCACACGGTGCGCCTGTGGGACGCGCGCAGCGGTCGTCAGCTGCGCGTGCTGCGCGGCCACGAGGATCGCGTCAGCGAGGTGGCCTACTCGCCCGACGGCAAGCTGCTCGCTTCGGCCAGCTGGGACCGCACGGTGCGCTTGTGGGACGCCGCAAGCGGCGCCGCGCTGCGCACGCTCAGCGCGCACAGCGGTGCGGTACGCGCGCTGGTCTTTCACCCGACGCGCGCGTTGCTCGCTACCGGGGCGCGCGACGGGCTGTTGCGGCTGTTTCGCAGCGACAGCGGCGTGCTCGTGCGCGCGCTGCGCGGGCACGTCGGCCCCATCGCGGAGGTCGCCTTCTCGCCGGATGGCAAGCTCGTGGCCAGCGCCGGCCACGACCGCACCGTGCGGCTGTGGCGCGTGCCTGCCGACAAGCCGCCCGCGGCATCGAGGCGCGCGGGCGATGGCGCGCTGGCCGTGCTGAGCGGCCACAGCGGGCGCGTGTTCGGCCTCGCCTTCGCGCGCGACGGCAAGACGATCTACAGCTCGAGCTTCGACGGCAGCGTGCGCGCCTGGACGTTAGCGCGCGGCGGGCGTTTGGTCGCGGCAAGCCGCACGCTGCTGTCGGGCGCGGGACGCCTCTATCGGCTCGCCCTCGGCCCACGCGGCGAGGCGCTCTACGTAGCGGCCGCCGACGGCACGGCGCGGCGCATCGAGCTCGGCGCGGGCAAGCTTCCGCGCGTACGCGTGGTGGCGCGCCATCACGGAGAGGTCAACGATCTGGTGATCGACGCCGCCCACGGGCTGGCCACGGCGAGCGACGACGGCAGCCTGCGCCGCTGGCGCGCCGACGGCTCGGCGCGTTGGCGCGGCGTGATGATGCTGGCGCAGCCGACGCTGCTCTTGAGCCACGAAGGCTGGCGTGACCTCGGGCGCGCGGCGCCGACGGCGCCCGCCACCGGATGGGCGCGCTACGCGGCGCGCACGGCGCGTCTCGGCGCGGCGTCGGGCGAGCACGTCTGCCTCGTCGGCAACGACCAGCGCGTCTCGCTGTGGCGCCGTCGCGAGGTGCGGGCTGATCAGCCGCTGGCCTCGCTCGCCGTGGCGCACGCCGTCGACGACGTGCTCGCGGCGAGCAGCGGCTGTCTCGTGCTGGCGCGCGGCCGGCTGCAGCTCTTGTCGCCTGCCGGCGGCATGCGCGAGATCGCGCGTGGCGTGAGCGCGATGGCGAGCGCGCCGGGGCGCACACTGCTGGTGGCCGGCGAGCGCAGCGTTTCGCGCCTCGACGAGCGCGGCGGGCGCGTGGGCGCGCGCATCACGGTGGCTGGACGCGTCAGCGCACTGGCGGCTGTCGGCGAGGAGATCGTCATCGGCTACGCCGACGGCTCCCTCGAGCGACGCGCGCCCTCGTCCGTCGCCCGCCGCGGCGGCGCGAGCTTCGAGGGCGTGCCGGCCAGCGCGGTGACGCGCCTCATCGCCGGCCCTTCGCAGACCATCGTCGCCGGCTTTGCCGACGGCACCGTCGCGATGTGGCGCCTCGCCGGCGGCGCGCGGCTCGAGCGCGCGCTGCTGCACGGCGAGGTGCGCTGGCTGCTGCGCGCGGGCCACGATCTGTTCGCCGTCAGCGCGCTCGGCGACAGCTTGCGCTGGGACCTCTCGGCGTTCGATCTCGATCGCTGCGCGCTGCTGCGCGAGCTCTGGAAGCGCGTCCCGGTGGTGTGGGACGCGGGCCAGCCGCGTCGCCGTGGCGTGCCGCGCGGGCATCGCTGCGCCGAGGGCGCGCGTTAGGCGCCGCGATGTTTCCGCCAGCCAACATCGATCGCGAGCTCGCCAAGCGCGGACGACCCGGTGTCTGGGCCTATGGCGTGATCGCCGCGCTGGTGGTCTTCGCCACGCCGATCTACGCGCAGCAGCCACTGCTCGGCGCGTCCTACGTGGGCGGTGCGCTCCTGATCGGGCTCGCACGCTGGCTCGTGGTGCGCCGCTTCGACGCGCGCTACGACGCCGATCCGCGTCGCTGGCGTTTGATCTACGCGGTCACCACGCTTGCCGCCGCGGCGCTCTTCGGCGGCGTCTCGGCCGTGTTGCTGCTGCGCTACCGCACGAGCTGGACCTCGCTGGTGGTGCTGCTGAGCTGTGCCGGCGTGCAGGCCGGGGCCACGGTGTCGCTGGCGCCGCTTCGACGGCTGCTGTTGGCCTACCTCGCGCTGATGGACGGGCC
>JAGQIK010000178.1 GCA_020431405.1 Myxococcales bacterium | reverse complement strand
CGGCGACGAGCGACAGGGCCATCTCGCCGCTGTCGGCGTAGTGCATCTCGCTGTGCTGCGAGACGAAGGAGCCGGCGACGAGGCCGAGGGCGGCGCCGAGCATGGCGCCGCCGCCGCGCTCGCTGCCGCTCGGCGTGCGGTCGGCCAGCCAGGTGTCTGCCAGCAGCGCGCCGTTTGCGGCGCCGCCGGCGACCAGCTGCGCGGTGAGCAGCACGTCGCGCGCCGAGTAGCGCGTGTGCGGCGCGCGCAGGCCGCCGCCGATCCACGTGGCGAGCCCGACGCCTTGCATCAGACGCAGGGTGTTCGGACGCGAGGTGTTGGCGAGCAGGCCGATGCCGGCGCCGAGCATGTCGCCGGCGACGAGCGACAGCGCCATCTCGCCGCTGTCGCCGTAGGGCATCTCGCTGGGCTGCGAGATCAGCGCACCCGCCAATAGACCGAGCGTCGCGCCGGCGAGCGCTCCGCCTGCGCGCTCGCTCGCCCGCACGTCGGCGCTGCGCCACGTGTCAGCGAGCAGCGCCCCGTTGAACGCGGCGCCGGCGCTCAGCGTGGCGACGAGCAGTGCGTCGCGCTCGCTGTAGCGAAGACGCGGCGCGAGCAGGGCACCGAGCGCGAGCCCCGTGCTGCCCACGCCTTGCAGCAGCAGCGCCGAGTGCTGTGTGCCCGCGCGCGCGAGCAGCGCGAGGCCGCCGCCGAAGCCAAAGCCGCTCGCGGTAAACACCGACAGCTCGAGCACGTCCATGCCCGCGAGCTCGACGGCCTGCGCGACGCCGGCGGTGACCAGCGCGCCGAGGCCCGCGCCGGCGAGCACGCCGCCGAGCTGCTCGCGCGCCGACGCATCGCCGCTTTGGCGCGCGCGCGGCAGCAGGCCGAGCGTCGCCGCGCCGTAGAGGGCGCCGACCTGTGCGAGGCCGATGTCCGCGGGCGATAGCCGTAGTCGATGCGCCAAGATGCCGCCTGTCAGCATCGCGGCGAGCGAGGCGCCGTTCATCAGCGAGACCTCGCCGCGCGAAGTGACCGCGGGCACCAGCATGCCGACGCCCGCCCCCGCGGCGGCACCCGCGGCTGCGCCGAAGCCGGCGTAGCCGAGGCCGCGGGGCGAGGCGTCGACGAGGCGCGACGTGACATTGCCCGCGAGCAGGCCGAGGCCCGTTCCCAGCATCGCGCCGCCGCCGCGCTGACTCGCCGCCGGCGCACTGTAGATCATCGCGGGCAGCCACGCGCCGAGCCAGGCGCCGTAGCCGCTGCCGAACAGCGAGCCGCCGAGATCGCGCGCCCGCAGCGACAGCGGCCGCGACAGCAGCGCGCCCGCGCCCGCGCCGAGGGCGACGCCAGCGCTGGACAGCGCGAACGGCACGCGCGGGCCGGCTCCGCGAACCAGCAGGCCAAGCCCCGCGCCGGCGACGCCGAGCGTGGCGCTGTCGAGCCACAGCACGCCCTGGCGGTCGGCGGAAAGCTCGCTGCCTTGCGCGGCCGCGATGCCCAGGCCGTAGCCGAGCGACTGGCCAAGCGCCACGCCGCCGGCGATGCGAAGCAGGTCGGGTTTGGCGTTGGCGGCGCCGGCGGGCACCAGCAGCGCGCCGACGGCGCCGCCGGTCAGCGTGCTGTATGCCGTCAGGCCGACGTCACGCGCGCTGATCTTCACGCGCCGCGCGCCGACGCTGGCTGCGCCGAGCGACAGCAGCGCGGGCAGTCCCGCGCCGAGGGCGACGCCCAGTCGTTCGGAGGTGGTGTCGATGTCGATCGCACCGTGCACCAGCGCCGACAGGCCGAGGCCGGCGAGAGCACCCTGCGCCGCGCTGAGGTTGATGAAGCCGAGGTCGCGCCTCGACCACAGCACGCCGCGCAACGCCAGCGCGCCAGCCAGCGCGCCGAGCACGTCGCCTCCAACCACGGGCCAGGCCAACGCCCGATCGAGCTTGGCGCTCAGGCCAGCCTGCAGGCCGCCGAGAGTGCTCCAGCCGGTGAGCGTGGCGAAGGCTGCCGCGCCGCCGAGCGTGATGCGCTTCTTGTTGCTCCACAGGATCAGCGCCGGCGTTCCGCCGCCCAGCGCGGCACCGGCGAGCGCCGATGTCCACGCGTTGTCGCCGCCCGCGCCGGCGGTGATCGCGTAGAGCGCCAGCGAGCCGGACGCCGCCGCGCCGAGCATCAGCGGCACGTAGCCGCGCCGATCGGGCCCTGCGGGCGTGGGTGTGTCGTCGACGGGCGGCGCCGTATCGGACAGCGCGGGCGAGCGCGTCGTGGGCGTCTCGGGCAGCGCCGGCACGCGCGCGGCGAGCGCCGGCTGGCTCGCGGGCGTCTTCGGTGTCGGTGGCGCGGGCTTGCTCTCGACGACGACCGCGGGCTGACTGGTCGGCTTGCTCTCGACGACGGCCGCCGGCTGGCTGGTGGGCTGGCTCTCGACGATGGCCGCGCGCTGACTGGTGGGCTGGCTCGCGACGAGGGCCGCGCGCTGGCTGGTAGGTTGGCTCGCGACGACGACCGCGGGCTGGCTGGTGGGCTGGCTCGAGCGGCGCTTGCCGAGCGCGGACATCGCCGCGGCGCGCACCGGCGCGGCGGGATCGGAGGCGGCGTAGCGCAGCGGCTCGAGCGCGCGCTTGCTGTAGACACGTCGAAGTGTTTCGACGGCGGCGGTGCGCTGCGGCGCCGATCCGCCCAGCAGCTCTGACAGCACGACGACCCACGATCCCTTGCCGCAGTCGCTGCACGGCCGCGGCCCGCGCGCCGCGGTGCGGGCGCCGCGAAGCGCCGTCATGGTCAGCGCGGTGAGGCTCTGCAGCGCGAGCTTGCGGCGGCTCGGCGGCAGCCACGACAGGCGCGCCAACGCGCCCAGCTCGCGCGCGGCGGCAGGCGCATGAATCGTGCGCAGCCTGATCACCGCACGATCAGCGCTCGAAGGGTACAGCGCGCTTCGCGCGAGCTGCCCCAGCGTCTTGGCGGCCGCGCTGCCGCCGAGCTTGGCCAGCGCGTCGATGGCCGCCAGCCGCACGCTGCGCGCTCTGTCCTCGCGCGCGATGCGCCGCAGAACGCCGAGCACCAGCCGTGCTCGCGTCGCGCCGAGCGCGGCCACGATCTTCGCGCGCGCGGCGTCGGCGACGCGAGGATGGGCCAAGCGCTGCAGCGCGGGCGCGATAGCGCTGGCGCGGATGGCTTCGCGCTGGCTCGCTGCAGCGGCGGGTCGACTCGCGGCCGGCTTCTTGGCCTCTGCAGCGGCAGATGCGATCGACAAGAAGAGCAACGCGACGCTGGCGAGAGTGCGACGAGACATGCGCGAGCAAAGAGCAACCGGTGTGCCCAGCGCACGGCGCAAGCGAATGAGCAGAATGCACTACGATCTCGCCATCGCCTGTCGGCCGGGCGTTCGCTGGCTGGCAGCGTTTGCTCACCGCTGCGCTTAGCTTGCCCAGAACGGTACGGACACGACGTCGAGCAGCGGGAGTTTCGTGAGTGATCGCCGAGCACCCTCGCTGGCCGCAGTGTGGCGCACTCGTTGCTTCCTGCAGAGCTTTGCAGCGAGGTATCCGATGACGAATTGCTTCGACGCGGTTGTTGTTGGCGGCGGGCTGGGCGGGCTAGCAGCCGCAGCCGCGCTCGCACGGGCGGGACGTAGCGTGCGGTTGCTCGAGCGACACGTTCAGCCGGGCGGCTACGCCACGACGTTCACCAGAGGGCCGTTCGAGTTCGAGGCTTCGCTACACGAGCTCTCCGGAATCGGCACGCCCCAGGCTCCCGGGCCGCTCTACCGCACGCTCGAACGCCTCGATGTCGCCAAGAGGCTCACGTTTCTGCCGATCCCCGATCTGTACCGCGCGGTCGCGCCACGTTACGGGCTCGACATGCGATTGCCGGCCTCTCGGCAGGGCGCCACCGAGGCGCTGCTCGACGCCTTCCCGCACGAGCGTGCTGGCATCACGCGCGTGATGGACGATCTGTTCGCCATCGAGCGCGATGTCGATCGCCTCTCCGATGGGGTCGATCTCTCGACACCGGAGGTGATCGCGCGATACCCGGCGTTCGCACGCGCGGCCAGATCGCCGCTCGCGGCGCTGCTGTATCGCGAGGTGGGCGATCCGCTGGCGCGCTTGGCTCTCGGCCAGATGTGGAGCTATTTTGGGCTGCCCCCGTCTCGCCTGTCGCTGCTGCTCTTCGCCAGCGGGCTCACGACATACCTCAGTCACGGCGCGTGCACGATCAAGGGTAAGTCCCAGGCGCTGTCGAACGCGCTCGTAGCGGTCATAGAGGATGCCGGTGGTGTCGTCACCCTAGGTGACGGCGCACGCGAGATCGCTTGCAGCTCCAATCGCGTGAGCGGCGTGATCACAGACCATGGCGAGCAACTGCAGACCGAGACGGTCGTCGCGAACGCCAACCCGCTGATCGTGGCGTTCGACCTGGTCGGCCCGGACAGATTCCCCGCGGCCTTTATCCGCCGCATCAGTCGCTGCGCGCCGAGCATCAGCACGGTCTGCGTTCACCTCGGCCTGTCGAACGATCGCCGCGCGCTCGGTCTTGACGACCACGAGGTCTTCATCAACGGAACGGTCGATCTCGAGCAGCAGTACCGCGATGCCTGCCAGCTCGAACCGAGTGACTCGTTTCTGCTAACGGCCTACAACGTGGTCGACGCCGACTTTTCGCCGCAGGGTACGTGTGTCGTTTCACTGGTCGCCGCTTGCGACGGGCGCGCCTGGTCCAAGCTCGACTCCGCGGGCTACAGGGCACTCAAGCGACGCTATGCCGAGCAGCTCGTGGCGCGAGCTGCCGAGCTCTACCCCGGTCTCGAGCACCACATCGACGTCGAGGTGATCTCCACGCCGATCACCAACACGCGCTACACGGGAAACATCGCCGGCGCGATCTACGGCTTCGCGCCCACCCCGGACGAAAACCCTGCCTTCCGTCTCCCGCAGCGCGCACCGATCGATGGGCTGTGGTTTGCCGGTGCGTGGACCCAGCCGGGCGGCGGCTATCAGCCGAGCATCGAATCTGGCGTGGCCGCTGCCGACGCGGTGCTGACCTCACGGAGCTAGAAGATATGGCCGACGTCGACGTAGACGCCGAGCGGCTCGGCGTCGGGTGACCAGGCGAAGTCGGCGCGTATGACGAAGGCGTCGCCCCACAGTAGGCGCAGACCGCCGCCGACGCCGGTCTTGAGGCCGTGGCCGTCGCCGTCGAGGCGCGTGATCGCGCGGTAGTCTGTGAAGGACCGACCGACGTCGACGAAGGCGACGGCGCCGAGGTTCATCGGCAGCCCGAAGAGCTCGAAGGGCAGAAGCTGCGCGCGCATCTCGAAGTTCGCGAAGATCTTGATGCGGGCGTGATAACGCCCGATGGGTACGCCGCGCACGGCCGTGGCGCCGCCCAGCGAGTCGTCGGGGAACAACCCGCCATGGCGCGAGAGCTCGTAGAAGGGGACCTGGCCGAGGAGCATGTCACCGACGACGCGCCAGGCAAGCACGAGGCGCCTGCCCGCCAGCGAGTGGAAGAAGCGCAGCGTCGCGTTGACCCCGGCGAAGACGAGCTCGGGGCGCGGCGAGCCGCGCACGCTGAGCTCGTGGAACATGCCACGCGAAGGGGCGAAGGCGTGGTCGCGACTATCGTAGACCACACCGACGATAGCCGTCGGCAGCAGGTGGTCGTCGGTGCCGCGCAGCGCACGCTCGAGCTCGCGATCGACGGCGCGCGCGCGTTTGTCGCGTTCTAGCTTGGTCTCGGGGCAAGGCGCGTCGCCGTCGCAATCGGAGAAGGCGTTGTCGGTCACGGCGGCGCCCGCGAGCAGCTGCCAGCGGCGCGAGTCCGACAGCATCACGCGCGCGCGCGCTTGCAGGCTCGGGTAGGTGCGCACGTAGCGGAAGTGCTGCTCGGCGCGCACGTCGCCTCCCGCGTAGGGGTTTTCGCCGCTGCTGGCGTTGCCGAGCCCGTAATAGCCGGCGTTGGAGAAGCGACGGAAGGCGAGCTCGAAGTTGAGGCGAACGCGACGGCCGAACAGGTCCGGCAAGTCGAGCTGGACGTAGTCTGAATGAAACGGCGCGCTGAAGCCGCTTTCGCCTTTCTTCAGCGTGAAGAACGCCTGTGCTTGGATGCGGTAGCGAAATGGATCGTAGCCTGGCTTGAACTTGGCCCACGACATCAGCGCACCAAGCCCGAGGCCGATGTCGGTGCTAAACGAGATCGCTGGCACGAGGCCGATTTCGCGCCGGTCGGGGTCTTTCTTTTGCTCGCTCTGTTTCTGTGCGGAGGCTGCTCGGACCGTTCGCGGGGCGCTAGCGACCAGCGAGATCGCCAGCAGCATTGCTGCGATGCCCGCCAGCGAGCAGTCACGCCTCGAGCGCTGGCGTCGTCGTCGCGGCATTGACATCAGACGCTCGCGCCTTTGATACGCTCGGAGGCGCTGGCGCTGTCCGTCTCGATGAAGCGGCTGCACCACAGCCACACCACACCGCTCAGCGCCACCATCCACGCTGCGCTCTCGATAGCGCGCGGCAGCCCGCCGTGGTCGGCGACCGCGCCCATCAGCACCGGCGAGAGCGCGTCGCCCAGCGCGTGGATTACGAGGATATGCAGCGCAACGGCGCCGCTGCGCACGCGCGGCTCGACCACGTCGAGCAAGATCGCATTTGCCGGCCCGGTGCTGACGAAGAGCAGCACGATGGCCACGGTGAGCAGCCCCCAGACGAACACTGGCCGCTCGCTGGCGAGAAACAGATAGAACAACGGCACCGCCGCCAGCGTGCTGATGGCGCAGACGATACCGAGCCAGTGCGCGCCACGCCGCACCGCGAGCCTCTTGCCCAGCGCGCCGCCGAACAGCGAGCCCGCCACGCCGGAGCCGGCGGTCACGATGCCGAACCACAGATCGACGTGCGCCAGCGGCATGCCTCGGTCCTGATGCAGGTGTGTTGGCATCCAGTGCGCCAGGCCGCCCAGGGCATAGGAGTTGGCGGTGACCGCGACGGTGTTGATCAGGTAGCTTCGGTTGCGCAGCAACGTCAGGTAGCGGCGCCAGTCAGCGCGCTCGGCGAGGTAGCGCTCGAGCTGTCCAGCGGACGCTTGCTCTGCGGCGCCGCGGCGCGGCTCGGCGATCGCCAAGAGCGCCAGACCGACGACCATGCCTGTGAAGCCGACCGCCCAGAGCGGCACGCGCCAGCCCCAGGCCGTGCCGAGCAGCCCGCCCAGGATGTACGCGAGCGCCGTCCCCGCGGGCAGCGCGCACTGGAAGATCCCCATCGCCAGCGCGCGCGAAGCCGGCGGGTAGAGGTCGGCGACCACCGTCGAGCCGACCGTTCCAAAGGTGGCCTCGCCGAGCCCGACGAAGACGCGAGTGACCATCAGCTGCAAAAACGTACGGGCGAAACCCGAGGCGGCCGTGGCGAGGCTCCACAGCTGAGCGCCCACCGCGAGGATCAGCTTGCGCGAGCGCCGATCACCCAGCCAGCCGAAGAGGGGCGAGGCGACCATGTAGACGACCATGAAGGCCGACGCGAGGTAGCCGAGCTGCAGCTTGTCGACGCCGGGGAAAGCGCGCTCGAGCAGCGGCAGCAAGCTGGCGGGGAGCGCTCGGTCGATATAGTTGAGGAGGTTGATGGCGAACAAGAGCGCGAACAGCGCGCGGCGACTTTGTAGCGGCATCGCTTAGCTCACGCTGCTGCTAGGCGCTTGCACGAACGGCGCGACGTAGATCTCGGGACCGGCGACCGCACCAAAGCCGAGATGACCTCCTGCCTGCAGCACGTGGACGATGACGCCTGGATGGCGCGCCAGCGGCGCCAGCGCCGCGAGCGGCGCGACGGGATCGCGCGCGGCGTGAAGCAGCAGCAGCGGCGCGTGTGGCGTGGCGAGGCTGTGGTCGCTCGCTAGCGCTTGCTGCACCGCGCCGAGCGGCGGCGCCGCCACGCCCGCGCTGGCGAAGGCTCTGCAATGTACGCGCTCGTAGTAGCGCCGCAGCAGCGGCCGGTCGCCGAGCTGCCGCGCCACCGCACCGATATCGACCGCCGCCGACCAAGCTACGATGCGCTCGAAGGTCCGCTCCGCGGCGGCCAAGGCGACGGCGGCGCCAGCCGACAGCGCGAGGGCGTCGGGACGCGCGTCGAGCGTCGCTACGATGGCCGCCAGCTCGTCGGCCATCTGTCGCAGACGTGGCACCTCACCACGGTTGAGCGCCAGCGTTGGACCCGCCAGCCGGTCCTCGACCAACACCACGCTGCGTCCCGTCTTCGCCAGCGCGAGCTCGGCGATGTGCGAAAACAGGCCCTCGTCGAGCGAGGCGTAAAGGCCGGGTACGATCAGCAGCGCTGGTCGCGAGCCGCGCGCCACCGCCACGCGACGGCGTACGCGCGCGCCGCCGCCGGTCTCGAGCGCGACCACCCGCTGCTCGAAGGCTGCGGCGAGCGGCCTCGGTGCGTAGCTGGTGCGCGCCGTGGCCCACAACCCGCGCCCCCACGGTCGCCACCAGCGACCGCGCGCCGCGATCGCCGCCTCGATGGTGCGACCTGCCCGCCGAAGCTCGCGAGCCGCCATGCTGGCCTCGGTGCTCGGCATCGTCACGAGCGGGCGAGGCTCCCCACGCGACGGCCATGCACGCCGAACGCGAAGAAGATGGTTACGAACGTTACGAGCAGCAGCGCGCCGTAGCGCCCGACGACGAGGCCAAGCGCCGGTGCTAGCTCCGCTACGCCGCCGAGACGCACCGGCGTCGCCGCGCGAGCCAGCCCCGTGTAGGCGGCCAACAGCGCCCCGCCGACGAACAGCCCCACGGCAATGAGCTGGTAGACGCTCAGTCCGCGCCAGCGCGGCGCGGTCACGCCCCTGAAGCGCTCGACGACGAAGCGACAGGCCGAGTGCAGCATCAGATAGCTCGCCGCGATCAGGCCCGCCGGCAGCGTCCAGCCCGCCAGCTGATCGAGCACGGCGAAGACCAGCAAGTTCGTGCCCACGGCGTAGAGCTGCGCGGGATGCAGCGCGACGCCGCCGAGCCGCGAGACGCGAACGGCCTTGGCTTCAGGGTTGGTATAGACGATCGCGACTCGGCCGCGCGTCGGCTTGCCGTGACAGCAGCCGTAGGTGTGACAGCCCAGTCGGCCGATGGCGTGCCCCAGCGGCAGCGCCAGCGCGAACGTGTCGAGCAGCAGCAACGGCTCGACGCCCAGCAGCGCGCCGACGAACGCGACACCGCCGACGGTCAGCACGAAGCCGCCTTGCCAGGCGAACGCGGTGGAGAGCAGCGCGGCGCGCGGATCGCGCCGCAGCGTGCGCCAGTCGATGAGCAGCGCCAGCAGGCGCGAGCCCAGCACCGCGAGCAGCGGACAACTGAGAAACAGGGGCAGCAGATAGCGCGACAGCGGCAGGCCGATCTGAACCTGGCGTGCCATGGTCAGCCACACCGTCACCACCGCGCCGATCGCTGCGAGCAGACCAAAGGAGACGAACGTCAGCCCGCGGATGCGAAACAGCACGACCTTGTTGTGAAGCCCTTTGCTCGTGCTCACGCTCGTGCTCCACACGCGAGCGATCGCGCACGTGCCGCCTGCCGGCGTGCCTCGCGGCCGAAGAGCACCGACTCGTAGAGCGCCAGGCCGCCGCCACGCGTGTCGCCGAGCCAGCGTCTCTGCCAGTGCGCACCGCCCAGCACCTTGCAGACGGTGCGGTCGATCAGCCGCGGGACGCGCGCGCGATCGAAGGCGTCGCCGTCGTGGAGCACGCGGATCGGTGTGATGTCGACAAGCTCGTCGACGTCGAACCGCACGCGCGCGCTGCCGTCGTCGTGCACGTCGACGCCGGTGGTCGTGGCGCTGACGTTGCCGTCGTGGCCGATCAACAGCGCGGGCCCCCACACGGCTCCGCCAGCCAGCTGCAGCCGCTCGAAGACGATGGTGCGCGAGGGCTGATGCACGCGGCCCCACTCGAGGCGCTGCAGCCCGAGCGCGCGCGAGGGTCTCGTCATCTGCACCCAGTCGACGTAGCCCGTTCCGAAGAGCTCGCGGTCGCCGTGGCGCACGCGCGCCGCGCCACGCGGCATCTTCACCGACCACAGAAGGTCCGGACAGGCCGATAGCGGCGGCGTCCACGGCGCGCTCGCCGACTCGTAGTCGATGCGGAAGCGCGTGCCGTCGACGAGGTCGAGCTGCAGCGGCAGCTCGCTGATACGCGCGTCGGAGGCCACGGGCGGGGGCACCGCGCGCGCGTGCAGCACCTGCTGCCCGCCGTCCGGCGCGTGGATCTCGACCCCGGCGGAGGCGTACCAGCGACGCCACAGCCGCACCCAGGCCAAGTACATCAGACACACCGTGCCGTCGGGCGCGAGCACGTCGGCGTAGATCTTTCTCAGCTCGAAGCGCATGGCCTTCGGCGAGAGCAAGCGACGCGCCAGCGCTAGCGTGGCGAAAACGCGGGGTCGCGACGCGTGCGCGGTGGGCAACCGTTGCCCAGGGCGAGCACGGTTTGCGCGCGCCGCGAGCAGCCGTCACCGAGCCACCGTCCAGATGCCGGGCCGATACCACGGCCTCGCTCGCGGCACGAGCGTTGCAGCCCGATGCTGCGGCCCGCCCCCCTCTGCCCACGCGTGGAAGGCGCTCGATGCATCACTACGACCCCAGCCTCTGGAACCTGCGACGAGACCGCGACGGGAAGCTGCTGATCGAAGACCAGCGGCTCGACGCGCTCGCCTCCGACTTCGGCACCCCACTGCACGTCGTCTCGGCGCAGACGATTCGCGCGCGCTGTGCGGAGCTGCGCCGCGCCTTTGACGGCTACCCGCGCCGCGTGTCGATACACTTCTCCTACAAGACCAACAGCGTCGCCGGGGTGCTGCAGCTGCTGCACCAGCAGGGCCTCGGCGCCGAGGTGGTCAACGGCTACGAGCTGTGGCTGGCGCGGCAGCTCGGGCTGCGCGGCGATGACATCGTCTTCAACGGGCCCAACAAGTCCGACGACGAGCTGCTCGCTGCGCTCGAGCACGACGTCGGCCTGGTCGTGGTCGACGCCTGGGACGAGCTGGTTCGCCTCGAGGCGCTCGCCGCGCGTACAGAGCGTGTCGCACGCATCGCGCTGCGCGTCTGTCCCGGCGTGGTGCCGCGTCGGATGAAC
Source organism: Myxococcales bacterium (assembly GCA_020431405.1). Lineage (GTDB taxonomy): Bacteria > Myxococcota_A > Polyangia > JAGQIK01. The sequence continues at coordinate 28,912 of JAGQIK010000178.1, read as the reverse complement.
GCATCGTCGGTGGCTGGCTCGCGCCGCAACCAGTTCGGCTTCGACCCGCGCGACGCCCTCGCCGAGCGCGCGATCCGACGCGCGGTCAGCTCGCCGCACCTGCGCTTGCGCGGCCTGCACGCGCACATCGGCTCGGGCATCCACGACCTCGACGCGTTCCGCCGCTCGACCCGCAGCCTGCTGCGCCTGCAGCACGCCGTCGCGCGCGCTGGCGGCGAGCCGACTCTCATCGACGTGGGCGGCGGGCTGGGCACGCGGCTGTCGCGCGAATTCACCACGGCCGAGATGCTGTTCTATCTGGGAACGGGTTATCTGCCGCGCTGGCCGCGCCCCGGCGCAGCGGACCTCTTCGCGCGCTACGGAGAGGCGATCTGCGACACCTTGTGGCGGGGATGTCGCGAGCTCGCGCTGCCGCTCCCCGAGCTGGTGCTCGAGCCGGGACGCGCGCTGGTCAGCGACGCCCAGGTGCTGTTGCTGACGGTCGGCGCGGTGCGCGAGCGCGCCAAGATCGGACGCTTCGCGCTCGTCGACGGAGGCGCGATGAGCGTCTCGATGATGTTTCTCTCCGAGTACCACGCGGTGCTGCTCGCCAACCGCGACGCGCGAGCGACCGAGCGCACGAGCGTCTTCGGTCGCGTGCCGAGCCCGATGGACGTCGTCTATCGCAACTTGCCGCTGCCGCGGCTGCAGGTCGGCGACGTGCTGGCGGTGATGGACGCAGGCGCCTACTTCACATCGACGGCAACCAACTTCGGCGGCCCGCGTCCGGCGGTGCTGCTCGTCGACGGTGACGAGGTCGTCACGGTGCGGCGGCGCGAGACCTTCGCCGACCTCGCGCGCGTCGAGCTCACGCTGGCCGAGCGCGCCGGCGCGCGCGTCCGCCGTGCGCAGGTCTGAGCTCGTGGACGCTGCAGGTCGACCGCTGGCGGCGCGCGCGCGCCCGTCGCGCCGGATCTACCGCGCCGCGATCGTCGTCGCCTACACCGCGGTATTCTGGATCGCGCTGCCGACCGCCCTGTGGGCCATCGCCTCGACGATCGACGCGTCGCTAGGCTGGAGCCGCACGCCGTGGGGACCGGGCTGGCTCGTCGTCGGGCTGGGCGCGGCGCTCGCGCTGTGGTCGATGGCAGACCTGCTGCGTTTCGGTCGCGGCCTGCCGATCAGCGCGCTGCCCCCCGGTCGGCTGTGCGTACAGGGCGCCTACGGGCTGGCCCGTCATCCGATCTACCTCGCCTTCAACGTGGCTGCCTTCGGCGTCGGGCTGGCGCTCGGCTCGCGCGCGCTGGCCTGGATCGTCGCACCCGCGTTCGCGCCGTGCTGGATGCTCTACGCCGCCGTCGAAGAGCGCGGCCTGCTGCGGCGCTTCGGCGCGCACTACCGCGACTATCGCCTCGCTGTTGGCATGCTGCCGCGCCTCGACCTCTACCGTGTGGTGCAGCTGGCGATGTGGCTGCGCCTGATCCCGACGCGCGTCGTCGGACGCGAGCACCTGCCGCGTCGAGGCGGGGCGATCGTCGTCGCCAACCACGCCTGCTACATCGACGGCCTGATGTTGGGCCGCGCCACGGCGCGCCGCATCAACTATCTGGTGACGGCCGAGGTCTTTCGCCGACCGCTGCTGCGCTGGCTGTTCTTTCGTCGACTGCACGCGATCCCCGTGCGGCGCTACCGCGTCGACCCGCTGGCGTGTCGTCTGTTGCTGCGCCGGCTCGAGCGCGGCGAGCTGGTCGGCATCTTCGTCGAGGGGGAACGCGCGCCCCTAGGCGAGCGCCAGCCTGCGCTGCACGAGGTGGCGGCGTTGCTCGCGCGCCTGCCGTACCCCGTCGTGCCGGTAGGCATCAGCGGCGCCTACGAGGTGGGGCCGCGCTGGTCCGACACGCTGCGCCGCCGCCCCGTCGACGTGCGCGTCGGCGAGCGCATGTGGCTCTGTGGAGAGCAGCCGCAGCACGCGGCGGCGGCGCTCGACGCCGCGCTCGACGCGCTGATCGATCACCAGCGCGCCCCGCGGGTGCACCTCGAGGGCCTGCCACGCGCTCGGCTGGCGCGGGTGTTATGGCGCTGCCCACGCTGCCTCGACGACGCGCGCTGGCGTGCAGCCGACGTCGCGTGCGACGCATGCGGCGCAGGCTGGGCCCCAAGCGGCGACGGCCGGTTTGTCGCGCGGTCAGCGCCGCGCCAGCATGCTCCGGTCACGCTCGCCGAGCTCGCGCAGCCGGTGTGGCAGGCAGCCGAAACGCAGCCGCTGCGCTGCCGGGCTCGCGGCGCGCGCGAGGTCTCGATGTACGGGCCGCTGCGGCCGCTGTGCGAGCTCGGCGAAAGCGAGCTGGTCGTCGGTCGCGACGGCGTGCGCTTCGGCGGCGCGCTGGTGGTCCCCATCGCCCAGATCCGCAGCGTCTCCACCGAGCGCGCGGACACACTGCAGGTGGCGACGTGCGAGCAGATGTGGCAGTTCCGCCTTCGCGACGAGTCGAGCTCGGCGTTCCGGCTGCACCGCGCCATCGAGCGCTGGCGCGAGGAGGCTGCTCGGTGACCGCCAGCACCGCTTCGCCCTGGGACCTGCCGGTCAAGCGAGCGCGCTACGGGCTGATCTTCGTCGCTCAGTTGGCGCTGTGGATGGCGCTCTACTACGGCATCAACGCGGCGACGGCGGGTCGCTGCGTGGCCCAGCCGCTGCTGCCCGGCGAGGCAGCGCTGCCCCGCGTCAGCGCCGCCTACCCGGTGTACGCGCTGGTCTACGTGCAGATCTTCGCGCCGCTTCTCTGCGCGCGAACGCGCCGCCGCTACGTCGAGCTGCAGCTGGGTTTCACTGTAGCGTCCGTGCTCGCGTTCGCCGTGTTCATCGCCGCGCCGATGCCCTATCCGCGTCCGCCGCTGACCATCCACAGCGTCACCGACTACCTGCTGTCGCTCGAATACGCGACCGACGGGACGCGCTGTACGTTCCCCAGTCTGCACGTCGCGATCTCGTGGCTCTTGTTTTTCGGCCTGCGCCATCGCGGCCGCGGCTGGGCGGCAGCGCTCGCGATCAACGCGAGCGCGATCTCGGTGGCCACCGTGCTGGTCAAACAGCACTTCATCGTCGATGTCGTCGGCGGCTTGCTGCTGGCGTCGATCGCCTGGCGCATCGCGTTGCGGCTGTCGCGCCGCTGGCTCGGCAGCGCCCAGCGCGTGGCTCATGCCATCTGAGGCTCGTGCCAGCCGCGTCGTCGCCGCCGTACGCGAGGGGCTGTGCGCCTGGGCGCTGGCGGTGTACCGCTGGCCGCGGCTGACGCTGCTCGTGGGCATCATCGCCGCCGGCGCGAGCGTCCTCGCGCTGGCGCAGCTTTCCATCGACAGCAACATCATGCTGCTGCTCGCGCCACAGCAGCCGTCGGTACGCGCCCTGGCACGCTACCGCGCCGCTACCGGCGGGCTCGGAGCACACATCGTGCTGGCTCGCAGCAGTGGCGGGGCGGCAGAGCGGACGATCGCGCGGCGCTTCATCTCGGTGCTCGCTCGAAACCTGCGCGGCGATCCGCTGATCGAGCACGTCGCCAGCGGCGATCCGGTGGCGTTCTTCGAAGCGCGCTCGGCGTACTATCTGTCGCTGGTCGAGCTGCGGCGGCTGCGCGAAAATGTCGCCGCCGTGCGCGCGTACCACGAGCGGCGCAAAAACCCGCTCTTCGTCCCGCTCGACGATCCGCCGCGGCTAGGGCGTCTCCCCAGCACCAACGCGCGACAGCTGCGCCGCCGCTACGAAGCGCAGCATGGCGCCATCGCCGCGCTGGTGGTGTGGCCAGCGGGCTTGCCGAGCGACATGGCGTTCGTTCGCCGCTTGCTAGCGCGCGTCGCGGCCGCCGTGCGCTCGGCGCGCCACGCCGTCGCTGGTGCTGGCCAGCAGGTCGATGCGCTGCGCGTCTCGCATCACGGCTCCTACGCCGAGAATTGGGCCGACTACAGAGAGCTGCGCAAAGACGTGATCGCTTCTCCCGTCGCCAGCGTGGCGCTGCTGCTGTTGCTGCTGGCCGTCGCGCTGCGTTCGGTGCGAGGGCTGCTTTGCGCGCTGCTGCCGCTGACTATCGGGCTTCTGATCTCGCTCGCGCTGGCGCACCTCGGCATCGGCCGCCTCAACAGCTTGACGGTCTTCGCCGGCTCGGTGCTGCTCGGTCTGGGCGTCGACTTCGGTCTGCACTGGCTGCTCGATCACCGCCGTCATGTCGCCGCCACCGGCGAGCGTGGCGCAGCGGCAGTCGCCGCCGTCGCGCGCCGACGCGGCTTCGCGCTGCTCGCCTCGGCGCTGACCACCGCCACCGCCTTCTTCGCGCTGTGCTGGACGCAAAACCGCGGCTTTCGCGAGTTCGGTCTCATCGCCGGCGTCGGCGTGCTGGTCTGCTTCGCCGCGACGCTGACGTTTCTGCCGGCGTTGCTGGCGCTCGTCGATGGCGCTTCGTCGTCACAGACGTCCCGGCCCGACCCGACGATGGCGCGCCAGGCCAGCGATGCCAGCCAGCGCCCGCCGCGGATCGGTCCGACGCTTACCGTGGTCGGCACCGCGCTGCTGGCGGTAGCCGGCGCGCTGCTGCTGTGGTCGAGAGACGACCTCTTCGAGTACCGTCTCACCGCCTACAGCAACCTCTACGACGCGCCGGGCTACCGCGAGGCCGAGCGCGCGCTCGATAAGATCTTCAGCCACCGCTTTTCCCCCGTGCTGATACTGGCGCGGCGCCGCGCGCCTCGGCTCTTGGGTCGAGCCCGCGCGGCGCTCGAGCGGGTCGGCGCCGGGCGCGGCGGCCACGTTCGCGTCCTCGCGCTCGGCGAGCTGGTGCCGCCACGGCAGCGCGAAAAGCGCGCCGAGATGCAACGGCTCGCCAGCGAGCTGCGCGCGCTGCGACGGCTCGGCGCCGCGAGCATCGCGGACAAGCGCCGCATCGCCCGCGCGCTGAGCCTGCTGTCCGCCAAGCCGTTCGGCCCCGAGCAGCTGCCGAGCTGGCTGCGGCGCCGCCTGCAGCTGCCCGGTGGCGAGCGCGCGCTGCTGCTCTACAGCGATCTCGCGCTCTCCGACGGCCGCGTGGCGCGACGTATCGCCTCGGCGCTGCGCCCACTGGCGCGCGAGGCTGGCGCTGTGCTCACGGGCGAGGTGGTGCTCTTCGCCGAGCTGCTCGACGAGATGCGCCGCGCCGGCCCGAGCTGCCTCGCGCTGGCGACCGTCGCGATGCTGCTGCTCTTGCGCCTGCTCTACGGCAGGTGGCGTGACGCCGCGCTGGTGCTCGCGCCGGTGGCGGCGGCGCTGCTGTGGACCGTCCTCGTCGTGCACGTCGCGGGGCTGCGCTTCGGGCTCTTCAACATGGTCGTGCTGCCGCTGCTGGTCGGCATCGGCGTCGACGACAACCTGCATCTCGTCGACGAGGTACGGCGCCACGGCCTCGGCGTCGGCGCGGCGCTGCGCCGAATGCGCTGGCCGATCGTGCTCGCCACGGCGACGACGATGTGCGGCTTCCTCGGCTTCGTTGTAAGCGCCAACCCCGGCCTGCGCAGCGTCGGTGTGCTCGGTGCTATCGGCTTCGTGTTAACGCTCGCGGCGACGTTCACGCTGCTGCCCGCTCTGCTTCGGCTGCTGCGGCGGGCCTAGCGATGCGGGTCCGACGTTGCTCGCTACTCGCCCCACTGCGACGGGCTCGCGCCCATGGTCAGCTCGAGCGTCGCGCCGTCTCGGATCGCGTCGTGCGATAGCTCGGGCGAGCTGAGCGGCTTGCCGTCGAGCTTGGCCGACTGGACGTAGATGTTTTCGGCGGAGGCGCCATCGGCCTTGATCTCGAGGACCTTGCCGCCGGTCAGGCGCAGGCGCACGCGGCTGAAGATCGGGCTGCCGATGACGTAGCGCGTCTGGCCGGCGATGGGATAGAAGCCGGCCGCGCTGAACAGGTACCACGACGAGAGCGTGCCGCAGTCGTCGTTGCCGGCGAGGCCGTCGACCTCGGTGCTGTAGCTGTGGCTCATGATCTGATGCACCCAGTACTGCGTGCGCTGCGGCGCGCCGGCGAGGGCAAACAGATAGGCGCTGTGCAAGACGGGCTCGTTGCCGTGCCAGTAGTAGGACGAGTAGCCGATCTTCTTGGCGAGGAAGTTGGTCTCCTTCGACGAGAAGAACGTCTCGAGGCGCTCGACGAAGGCGGCCTTGCCGCCGAGCATCTCGGCGAGCCCGGCGGGATCGTGAGGCGCTAGCCACAGGTATTGCCAGGCGGTGCCTTCGACGTACTCGTTGGACGAGATCGTCGCCGCGGCGGCGACATCGACGGGATCGAACTTGTCGGCGGGCACGAGCCACGAGCCGTCGGCTTTTTTGCCGCGCACGAAGCCGAGCGCGGGGTCCCACAGCTTGCGGTAGCCCTTGGCACGCGCTTCGAGCTGCTGCGCCTGATTGTCGAAGCCGAGCTTGGCGGCGAGCTTGGCGATGGCGGCGTCGGCGATGCCGTTTTCTTGCGTGCGCGCGACGGAGCCCGAGACGAGATCGCCCGGGACGTAGCCGAGCTTGACGTAGCTCTGCACCTCGGCGCGCCCGCCGTGCGCGACGGGCGTGGTGGCGTTTTGCAGCATCGCCTGGTAGGCGGCGTCGACGTCGAAGTCGGTGATGCCCTTGAGGTAGCTCTCGGAGATGACGATGTCGGCCGGCGTCGAGATCATACATCCGCCGTAGCCGGGCCCCACCGGGCAGCGCGGCAGGTGGCCGCCGAGCGCGTGCATTTCGAGCAGCGATCGCACGATGTCGCGCTGCACGCGCGGCTGCACCAGATTGAACAGCGGGTGCACCGTGCGGTAGGTGTCCCACAGCGTGAGGTCGGAGTAGAACGTGAAGCCGCGCGCCTCGCTGATCTTGTCGAGGAAGCGGAAGCGGCCGTCGACATCGCTGAACGTCGCCGGGCTGAGATGCGCGTGATAGAGCGCGCTGTAGAAGATGCGGCGCTGCGCCTGGCTGCCGCCGGCCACCGTGATCGACGCGAGCGCGTCAGCCCACGCCGCGCTCGCTTCGCCGCGCACGGTCTCGAAGTCCTTGGCGGCGGCCTCTTGTTCGAGGTTGGCGCGCGCGCCGGCGAGATCGACGAAGGAGATGCCGATCTTGAGCACCACGGGGCGCGACGAGTCGACGCGGATCGCCGCGCCGAGCCGCACGCCGGCATCGTCGCTGGCGCGCGCCGACGTCGCTTGCGGCAAGAGCTCGCCTTGCTGCCACAGAGACCAGCTGGTGATGTCCTGGTCGACCTTGATGACAAAGAAGACGCGAAGCCCGCCGTAGCGCGCGGTGAAGCCGCCCTGGTAGCGCAGCGAGCCCGAAAGCTCGCCGCGCGCGGCGTCGACGGCGATCGTGGCTTCGCTGACCTTGCAGCTGTTGATGACGTGCGCCGCATCGACGAGCAGGTAGTCGTCGTCGCTCGGGCGGTTGAAGGTGTAGCGGTGAAGCGCGACGCGCGATGTCGCCGTCAGCTCGGCCTTGATGTCGTGCTCGGCGAGCGTCGCCGCATAGTAGCCCGGCGCGGCCACCTCGCTGGCCTTGTCCACGGCGGCGCGATAGCCGCGCTCGTCGGTCTTGGCGGCCGAGAAGCCGCGCGTGGGCATCACGCCGAGCACGCCGTAGTCGGCGATGCCCGCGCCGTGGATGTGCAGCTGACTGAACGCCGTGATCAGCTCGTCGTTGTAGTTGTAGCCGCTCAAGCGATCGGTCGCGAGCAGCTCCTTGGCGGTCGTCGTGTCGGGCCCCGGCTTGACCATGCCGAACGGCACGGTGGCGCTCACCGACGTGCTGCCGATGGCGAGCAAGCGGCCGCCGCTGCCGATCAGCGGATCGGCCAGCTCGATGGGCGGTGTGGGATCGGCGGGCGGCCCGTTGTTCGCCGCGCAGCCCGAGAGCAGCGCGAGGGGCAGCGCGAGCGGCGCCAGCAACAGCAGCTGGGAGATCCTACGGCACGTCGTCATGGCCCGGCATGGTAGGGCGCCGCCGACACGCCCGCTAGCGTGGGGCGCAGCCTACGGGCGAGGCGTGCGAGCTACACGCCTTCGCACGACAAACAGCGCGACGAAAACCAACAGAAGCCACGGCACGGTCGGCGCGGCGCCTGGCTCGCTCGCGATGGCGCAGCCGCCGGCGTTGCTGCCGTCGCTGTTCGAGCTACCGCTCGAGCTAGACACGCACACCTGCACGCCCGGGCTGCACGCGCCCGGACCGTGGATCTCGGGCGCCGTCCCGTCGCAGCCCTGTTCGTCGAGCTGGTCGGTGGTCAGCAGCGTGGCGATGGTGCGTACGTCGAAAGCGTAGATATCGGCGCCGGTGTACGTGACCGAGATGCGCGTGTTGGCCGGCAGCGGCTCATCGGGGATCAGCTGCCGCACCTCGTAGCCGATGGTGCTGTACGTATAGTCAGACGGATTGCAGCCGTGCGCTTGCTCGCGCGTCTCGCTGCCGATGACCTTCTCGCTAACCTTGATGACGTTTCCATCCTCGTCCTTGACCTCGATGGTGCCGCCGGGCAGTGCGACAACGATCGTGCACAGCCGACCGACGCTCACCTCCTTGTAGTCCGACGGATTCGCCGACGCGGTGGGGGCTGGGCAGCCATCGGCACGCGCCGCGTGCGGGCCAGCGACCAGGGCGAGCGTGAAAACGACGGCGGCGACGCTGCGATGGGTCATGGGTTGCTCCTTATGACGACCGCTGCAGAGCAAGCGTCGAGCCATGGTGCAAGTCACCGCGCTTGCTGTAGTCCTGCGCGGTGCGAGACGTGCCAGGGTGCCAGCGGCACGGCACACGTTGCACACGGTGGCACAAGGCGTAGCCAGGCGAGCGCGAGGAGCAGAAACGGTGCCGCTGCCGCACCACCGTGCTTTCCGGTAGGCTAGGCTCCCACACCAGCCCCGAGGGACTTACGCCATGTGCGATGACACGACCGAACGCGAAAATGCGGCCTACCTGCTCAGTCGACGCGAGCTTGGACGTGTAGCCGGCGCGGCGCTGGCAAGCTCGCTCGTCGCGGGCTGCGCGACGACGGGCGAGTCGAAGCCGAAAGCGGGGACGGCTGCGGGCACAGCGGCGGGCACGCCGGCGAAGCCCGACGCGAAAGCGACGGCCGCGAAGACGCGCGCGCGCATCGTGACGATCAAGACGCCCGATGGCGAGGCGCAGGCACACTTCGTCGCGCCCGCCAGCGGCCGAAGCCCTGGCGTGTTGGTCTGGCCGGACGTGGCGGGGCTGCGCCGCGCGTTCGAGACGATGGCGACGCGGCTGGCGGCGCAGGGGTTCGCCGTGCTGACGGTTAACCCGTACTACCGCGGCAGCCGCTTGCCGCTGCTCGAGACGTTCGCGCAGTGGCGAACCGACGCGGGGCGCGCGCGCATCGCGCCGCTGCGCGCGGCCTTGACGCCGGCGGCGATCACGCGCGACGCCAAGGCGCTCGCGGCGTGGCTCGACGCGCAGGCCGAGGTCGATCCCAAGCGCAAGCTGGCGACGATGGGCTACTGCATGGGTGGACCGTTCACCTTTCGCACGGCGGCGGCGGCGCCGAGCCGTGTTGGCGTGATCGCCTCGTTTCATGGCGGCCGGCTCGTCACCGATGCGCCCGACAGCCCGCATCGGCTGCTGGCGAAGTCGAAAGGTCAGGCGGCGCTGATCTGCATCGCGCAGAACGACGACAAGCGCCAGCCCGAGGCCAAGGTCGAGCTCAAGAAGGCGGCCGCGCAGGCCGGCGCATCCGCCGAGATCGAGGTCTATCCGGCCCAGCACGGCTGGTGCGCCATCGACTCGCCGGTCTACGACAAGGCGCAAGCCGAGCGCGCCTTCGCCAGGACGCTGGCGATGTTTCGCGAGCACTTGTAGCCATGCACACGCCAACGCCAACGCCGCTGCAGCGCGCGCCGCGTCGCGAATATCACGGAATGGCCGTCGTTCACGTCGAGCCTGACGAGCTGACGTGTCTGGCCGGCAACATCAGCGAGACGGGCATGCTGCTGTTCGCGCGGCGCAGGCGCGCGCCCGACAGCGCGCGCCGCGTGCGCGTTTCGTTCGCGCTGCCGAATCAGGCACGCTGGGTCGTCGTCGACGCGACCATCGTGCGCGAAGCGCGCGTGCGTTCGCGCCTCGCCATGGGGCTTCGCTTCGAGTCCATTCCCGCCAACGTCGCGCGCCTGATCCGCGAGTACGTGCGCGGCGGCGAGCTCGAAGAGCACGACACGCCGCCGTCGCCAACGCCGCCCGAGGTCGAGCTGCTCGCGCCCGACGCGCGTCCGCGCGCGCGTCCGGCGTTCGACTACGACACCACGGCCGTTGGATTCGAGGCCGACCAAACGCCGCTGACGGGCACCCACGTTCTCGACGACGAGGACACCTGGCCCGACGCCAATCGTCGCTAAGAACACAGACATTCAAGGGCCTTGTGCGATTTCTGCGCGATCGGCTGCTACATCGGCCGTCGGCGGGGACCGTCCTTTACGAGGGAGGCCCAATGTCCAAGCTTTCGCCCGCTGTCGTCGTCGTGTCGCTCGTCTCGCTGCTCGCCGCTTGCGCGCCCGGAACGCGCGACGGCGATCCGCTCGACAACAACAGCGCCGACGCGACGCCGTCGAGCAAACGTGACGCCGCGCCGGCTGCCGATTCGACCACGCCGCCGATCGCAGACGCGGACGGCGGCTCGACACCGCCACCGCCACCGCCGTCGGACGGCTCGACCGCAGATGTCGTCGCGAGCGATGGTGCCGCCGGCGCCGATGCCGGAGCCGGCGACTCGGGCGCGCCAGCGACCACGGGCGGCAGCTTTCCCGGCATCCCGCAGTATCCGTATCGCGCCCAGCTGCCCGCGCTCGGCGCCAAGGCCGACGTCACGAGCTGCTCGTCAAACGGGACCACCGTCAACGGCACGGCCAGCAGCTGGAAGGTGGTGACGGTCAACCAGAACACGCGCTGTCAGATCAGCGGCAGCTACTTCGTGCTGCAGAACTCGACGGTCAATCACCGCATCAACGCCTCGGGCGGGCCGTACGTGATTCGCAACAACACGATCAAAGCCCCCGGCACGGGTGGCGCGCTCAACACCGGCGGCAGCGACATCCTCGTCGAGAACAACGTGATCCACCACAACGGCGTCATCCCGTCGAGCGCGGATCATCACGGCATGAACGTCCCGGGCAACACCAAGCGGCTGTGGATTCTGCGCAACACGATCTACGAAAACTCGGGCGACGCGATCCAGTTCTGTCATGCCTGCATCGGCGGCACCCACGACGGCCCGGCGTTCGTCTACATCGCCGGCAACACCATGCACGACGACGAAGAGAACGCGATCGACCTCAAAGAGTTTCTCGGCCCGGTGGTTGTGGTCTGCAACGAGATGTACGGCTACGACCGCGGCCAGTTTTCGGGCAACGGCGAAGCGGTGCGCATCAACGACGAGGGCCAGCAGGGCGAGGTCTGGTTCGCGCACAACAACTACCACGACAACCGCACCGACATCGCGCCCTACGGCAGCGACGCCAAGGGCTACTTCCTCGACGAGAACACGACCAACGTCAACAACTCCAACAGCAAGTCGGTGTTCGCCAACGGCGCGGCCGCCAAGCCGCACTACGACCAGTACAAAAAGCAGTACGGCCTCGATCTGTCGGGGGCTTGCCCGCCCTAGCTAAGCGTCAGGCGAGCATCGCTTCGAGCGCGGCGCGCGCCTCGTCGGGCGCGAAGCCCCACGGGCCGCGCGCGCCGCAGTAGGCGAGGCGTCCGTCGGCGTCGATGATGAAGATGCGCTCGGGCCAGGCGGCGAAGGCGTGGCTCGCCGCGTCGTCCATGGCGTCGACGAGCTGCGGGATGGTGAGGCCGAGCGCGGCGCTCATCGCGCTGGCGGCGGCGCGGCGCGCCTCGAGATCGCGATGCTGCACGAGCAGCACGCGGTCTTCGAGGTTGCTGTCGACCTGCCACTCGTCCGTGGCGTGTGCTTCGGCGATGTAGACGATGAAGATGCGCGCCGCGGCGCCGTGGTCGTCGAAGATCTTCTGTAGTGCGCCAGCCTGGCGCCGAAACGGCGGTCAGGTGTAGCTGCCGAACAGCAAAAGCAGCGGCCGGCCGCCCTCGTCGACGGCGTCGAGCGCGACGTGGCCTTGGCCGTCGAGCCGCTCGAGGCGCAGCGACGGCGCCACGTCACCGACGGCGAGGCTGTCGGGTCGGCTATAGGTGGCGATGCTGCAGGCGCGCGCGTCGCTCGGATCGGGCGTCGCAGCTGGGTCGTGGTCGCTCATGGGAATGCGCGTCGGCTACCAGTCGCGATCGTCGCCGCCGTCGTCGTAGTCGCCGCCGCCGTCGTCGTAATCTCCACCGCCGTCGTCGTAGTCTCCGCCGCCGCCTTCATAGGCGCCGCCACCGTCGTCGTACTCTCCGCCGCCGTCGTCGTCGTAGTCTCCGCCGTCGTCGTAGACCGCGCCGCCGTCGTCGTAGCCGCCGCCGTCGTCGTAGACCGCGCCGCCGTCGTAGACCTCTGCAACGCCGTCGTAGTCGTCGTACTCGAGGAAGTCGTCGATGACGTAGTCATCGAAGTCGTCGTAGACGTAGGTGTCGGCCCAGCCGAGGTCAGCGCCCCAGTAATCGACGATGTGGTAGTGCGGCATCATGCCCCAGCCCATCATCGCGCCCCAGAACAGCGCGGTGTAGAGGTCGTCGACGGGCGAGGCGTAGTAGTAGGTGTAGGGATCGTAGAAGTCGTCGTAGACGGTCGCGCTGCGGCGGCGTCGCCTTTGGCCGCGGAAGGGCTGCTCGACCTTGGCGCCGGCGTAGCGCAGCGCCACGTCGCCCTCGGGCAGCGCGAAGGCCAGCGCGTCGGCGAGGCGGTGCACGAACGCCTCGAAGTGGTGCGGGTAGTGCTCGAAGCGCGCGGCCATGCGCATCATCGGCTCGACGCGCTGCCGATAGACGTGCGCGGGCTCGTGCGGGTGCGGCACGAACTCGAGCGGGCGCGCACCGACGATGACACGCACCGCCGGCTGGCCGACGCGGTGCACGCCGCTGGCGGCGACCTCGACGACGATGTGCATGCCGGCCTCGCGATGCTCGACGACGAGATGCAGCGTGCGGAAGCCGCCGCCGAAGAAGCGCGCGTTCTCCCGGAAGACCATCATCATGTCGAAGAGGTCGTCGGGCGTGCCGTAGAGGTCCTCGTACAGCACGTGGTCGTCGATTCTCAGCGAGACCGCGTTGGTCACGCCGATCCGCGTCAGCGCCTCGCGCGCCGCTTCGACCAGCGTGGCGGCGGCCAGCGACGTCTGCACCTGGCGGGCGTTGAGGTCCATCTGGTTGCCGAAGGCGCCCTGGTAGCGGTTCCACGCGCCGGGCGAGCGCAGCATCTGGTCCCCGTGGGGTCGTATCTCGATGAGGCCGTGTAGTCTCATGGCGGCTCCTTGGTTGTCGGCGCGATTATCACCGCAGCCGCCCGTGGCGAGCACCATCAATCAGCATCTATAGTCGGCGCATGCCAACCCTCTCGAGACGTCAGCTCCCGCTCCTCCTGCTCGCCGTTTTCGCTGGCTGCGGCGCCGATCTCGGCGAGCCCGCCGTGCCGGGCGCCGCGATCGCGACCAAACGCTACCCCGTCACGCTCGCCAACCCGACGTTCTTCACCGTCGACGAGTATCAGCCGGGCGCCCGCTACGGCTCGGCGATCGCCGCGCGCGGCGAGTGGGCCGTGGCGGGCGCGCCCTACGCCGACGGCACGGGCGCCGCGTACCTGCTGCGCCGACGCAGCGGCTATTGGTCGCGCGTGGCCAAGCTGTCGCCGGTAGGCGGCGACAGCGGCGAGTGCTTCGGCACGTCGGTGGCGGTCGACGGCGACACCATCGTCGTCGGCGCGCCGTGCAGCAACAGCTACGGCGGCGCGATCTACATCTTCAAGCGCACGGGGATGTCGGTCAGCCAGCTCGCGCGGCTGAACGCAGCCGACGGCGCGGCGGGCGACTTCTACGGCATCAGCGTCGCGGTCGACGGCGCGCGCATCGTCGTCGGCGCGCGCGGGCACGACAGCGCCGGCAGCTCGGCAGGCGCAGCCTACGTCTACTACCAGCAAGCCTCGGGACAGTACGCTCAGATAGCCAAGCTGACGGCGCTGGCGCCGCACGCGGGCGATAGCTACGGGGCGTCGGTGGCAGCCGCCGGCGGCTACATCGCCGTCGGCGCGCCGCTCGAAGACAGCGCGGCCACCAACGCCGGTGCCGTGTACGTCTACTGGTCGTTTTTGGGCTACTTCATCGAGTCCAAGCACGTCGCTGCCGACGCGGGCGCCTACGATTACTTCGGCAGCGCGGTGGCGCTCGACGGCACGCGACTGGCTGTCGGCGCGCCCTACGACGACGACCAGGGCAACAACGCCGGCGCGGTGTACGTCTTCGAGCGCTCGGGCCTCAATTGGTCGCAGCTCGACAAGCTGACGTGGCCGGAAGGCAGCACCACGGCGCAGCTCGGCGCGTCGGTCGCGATCGACGGCACGCTGGTCGCCGGCGGCGCGCCCTGGTACGACGACGTCGGCACGTACAACCGCGGCGCGATGGTGCTGTGGCAGTGGACCGGCGGCGCCTACGTCAAGTACGAGGAACGCAAGGGCGCCAGCAACAACGCGCTCAACGGCAGCGGCGTGGCCGTCGTCGACGGCCCGTACTTCGATCGCTTCTGGGGCGAGCCGGGCGCCGACGACGAGGTGACGGACGAAGGGCGACTCGGCGTCGCGCAGAACGGCCAGCTGCCGTGGGTCGTCGGCTATCACCGCCCAGCCTTCGGCGACACGGGCTCGCAGCTCGGCTCGGCCGTCTCGGTCGACGGTGTGTGGGCGGCGGTCGGCGCGCCGCGCGATCCGGTGAGCAGCCCACAAGGCGGCAGCGTCTTCATCTTCAAGCACGACGGCGTCGCCTGGAAGCTGCATCAGCGCGTCTATCCGGACGACGCCGCGACGGGCGGAAACTTTGGTGCGGCGGTCGAGCTGCGCAACGAGCGCCTCGTCGTCGGGGCGCCGTCCGACAGTGGGGCTCGCGGGGCGTTCTACGTCTTCAGCCTGCAAGGCGGGCGCTACCTACGAGAGGCCCGCATCGTGCCGAACGGTGTCGACGCCGGCGATGCGGTCGGCAGCGCGGTGGCGATCTCGTCCGATGGACAGTGGCTCGCCGCCGGCGCGCCTGGCGACGACGACGCGGGCAGCAACGCCGGCGCGGTCTACACCTACCTGCGCAGCGGCAATCCGGCGGGCTTCTTCTCGCCGTCGACGAAGCTGCTCAACCCCAACCAGAGCGGGCCGAACATGGGCGGCCAGCGGCGCGCGCTCGCCTTCGACGGCAACGATCGGCTCGCCGTCGGCGTGCGCTCGCCCAACGGCGGCAGCGCCGGACGCGTCTACGTCTACTCGAAGACGCCGCCGAGCTGGACCTTGTGGAAGACGCTCGCCAACAGCAACGACGACTCGTTTGGCAGCTCGCTGGCCGCGCGCGACGGCACGCTCGTGGTCGGCGCGCCCGAGGAGCTGTTCCTGCAGTCGGTGGGCGGCCGCGTGTGGGTCTATGCCTCGCAGAGCACGGGCTACACCGTGGTGCAGGCGCCTCACGGTACGACCACCGGCCTCTTCGGCCAAGACGCCGCCGTCTCGGCGGGATGGCTGCTCGCCAGCGAGCCGCGCGCCGTCGGTGGCGCGAAGGCGCGCTTCTACGCGTCCGATGGCGACGGCACGTATTCGGCGGTGCTCGAGCTCAACGCGCCGAGCGGCGCCGAAGCGTGGGCCGACGTGCTGGCGGTGGGCGGCAACCGCTTCGCCATCGGCGCGCCGCGTACCGACCTCACGTTGGGCAACGACGACAGCGGCGGCGTGTACCTCGGCGTGGTCACGCCCTAGAGCGCGTTGTTGCTGGCGTACTCGGCAGAGAGGATCATCGCGCGCAGAAAGCGCGCGCCGAGCCCCTGCGCGATGCCCTGCTGCGTGCTCGCGAGCCCAGCCGCGTCGCCGGCGCGATCGAGGATCTCTCGGTAGAAGTCTGCTGCCAGCGCCGCCGCGGTCAGCGTGGCGCGGCGCTGCTCGAACGGCGCGCTGGTGATCAACGCCGAGATGACCTCGGAGAGCCGGCCCTGCGCGACCATCGGCGCGTAGGCGCCGCTGCCCGACGCATCGGCCGCGCGCGCGAGCAGCGTGCGGTAGAGGCGATCGACGATGGTCTGGGCGGCCGCCGACGAGAACGTCGGGCTCGTGTCGGCGATGCGCTGCTGCGCGGGGACGCTGCCCGTGGCGGGCGGTGGGGTATTGCCGCCGCCGCCTCCGCCGCCTCCTCCTCCGCCGCCGCCGTTGTTGTTGTTGCCGCCATCGGGGTAGGGCGGCACCGGCACCGTCGGCGACGCGCCGGCCTGGCCCGCGATCATGCGCGTCGCCGCGCCGGCGAGGCGCAGATAGAAGTCCGACGAGAGCGCCGTGCCGTCGGCGTCGAGCGTGAGGAAGTACTGGTCGGCGGGCGTCGCCGAGGGCGACTCGGCGGCCTTGGCGATGGCGGTGCCTTCGTCGTATTCGTCGAACATCGCGATGAAGGCGCCGATGCCGGCCTGACGCACCTGATAGGCCTGGCGCCAGAAGAAGCGCCCCGCGCGGCGCGGGATCTGATTGCGCGCGCCGCCGTTCCAGTTGGACCAGGCGAAGCCTGGGAAGATCACGCGCTGGTAGGCGATGCCGCGCGCGCGCGTCCAGGCGATGTCGTCGGCGACGATGCCGCGAAAGTCGCGATCGATCTCGCTGTCGTTGTTGACCGCGCCCACCGCCCACGGCTGGATCAGATCGACGCGCCCGTAGGTGTCGAGAAAACCCGCCTTGATGCCGGGGCCGCCGCGAAGCCAGGCGTAGGGAACGCCCGCGCCGACGAAGACGCCGCGCTGCTTGAACCACTCGACCAGCGCGCTCGACTGGCCGGCGTTGCCGGGGCGATCGGCGAAGCCGAAGCCCCAGATCATCACCACGGGCTTTGCGTCCTGGCGCGCGTAGCGGCTCGACGCCGTCAGCGCGAGCTCGCCTTCGATCACGCGCGTCCAGTCGTCTTTGACGTGGTCCGCCCAGCGCAGCGCGTCGCCGCCGGAGATGTCGTATTCGATGTAGAAGATGCGGCCGTGCTGCTCGGCGGCCTGACGCACCATGCGCGCTACGCCGTTGCGAAAGCGCAGGGTGTCGCCGTTCTGCAGCTCGCCGACGAAGCGCTGCAGGCCGACGCCGTGGATGCCGTGCTGCGCCATCCAGCGAAAGTGCGTGCTCACCACGCGGCTCGAGTGCGAGCTGAAGAGGCGCGCCGGCGTTCCGTCGCGATGCGCGGCGAGGTCGGTGGGGTACAGGTCGGCGGCGTCGTAGTCGCGCAGGTCGGGATACAGCTCGAAGCGCACGTGGCCAGCGTGCGGCACGCCGCCGGCGCTCCAGTGCGTGAAGTGTGCGAGCGGCGAGCCGTCGCCGCGCGCCGAGAACCACCCCTGATAGCCGGCGGTGACCTTGTCGAGGTAGCGCCCCGAGTCGACGACGGCGTCCGCCTTGCCGCCGAGCGGTGGTGGGCTGGGATCGTCAGCGGGCGTGGTCTCGCTGGCACTGCAGGCGGCGCACAGCCACAGCAGGCAGCAGGCGACTAGCGTCGAGCGGGGCAACGAGCAGGCGATAGTGGCGGTTCGAGCGAGGCGCATCGGCATGTATTCCGATCAGGGTCTTGCACGCACCCCGCATTGTGTTGCGCCGCCACCACGACCGCTTCACCGATGGCGCCATTGGCTTGTGTGAAGGCGCCACACCGCTGCGGCGGGGCAACGCGCCCGATCGCGTGCCAGCGTGCTCGGCACGTGGTAGAAGCGCTGCTTGATGCCGAGAGGTCACCGATGAGAACCAAAGTCGCTTTGATGGTCGTGTGCTGCGCCGCGCTGTTCGGCGCCTGCAAAGAAGAGAAGAACAAGTCGGCGCCGGCGCCTGCCAGCAGCCTCGCCGCCGCCGCGCCGGAGACGCCGCAGAGCGCGCCGACGTCGGCCCCGACCCACCACGGCCAGCAGCCGACGGCGGTCAAAGCCGCGCTCGCTGGCGAGGTCCTCGAGTCGATGAACGCCGCCGGCTACACCTACCTCAAGATCAAGGCCGCCGGCGGCGAGCGCTGGGCGGCGGTGCGCAAGACCACCGTCAACAAGGGCGACCGGGTCGCCATCGTCGGCGCCACCGTGATGCGCAACTTCAAGAGCAAGACGCTCAAGCGCACCTTCCCCACGATCGTCTTCGGTCAGCTGGCCAAGCCCGGCGCGCTGGCCAAAGGCGGCGCCAACAAGCTCGCCACCGCGCACGCCAAGGTCAGCGAGGGGCAGGCGAAGTTCGACAAGCCGCTCAAGCCGGCGAGCTCGGCCAACGGGCGCACCATCGCGCAGATCTACGCGCAGCGCGCCAAGCTCGCCAAAAAGAAGATCGCGGTGCGCGGCAAGGTCACTAAGGTCAATCGCGGCATCCTCGGCAAGAACTGGCTGCACCTGCAGGACGGCACCGGCGAGAAGGGCTCGCACGACCTGACGGTGACGAGCCAGGGCGTGGCCAACGTCGGCGACATCGTCGTCGCCGTCGGCACCATCGTCGTCGATAAGAACTTCGGCGCCGGCTACAAGTACCCCGTGCTGCTCGAGGACGCGACACTGCGCAAGGACTAGCGCGCGCTTCCAGCGGGCAGCGCGTCGCGACGACGGCGCGTCGCTACTTGGTGAAGGTCGCGCTCCGCTTCCACAGGGTGCGCTGATTGATGGTGTGCACCAACGACAGCTGCAGCTCGAAGCCCTTGCTGGCGCCAAGCGGCTTCAGCCTGCCCGACAGCAGCGCGTTGGCCTCGAGACGGTCGGCCGGCTTGCCACGCTGCGGATCGAGGGCGGCGCGGCGGCGCGCGGAGCGGGCCATCAGGTGGCCGTCGCCGCCAGCCAGCAGGATGTGGGGCCCCTTGCGACCGAAGCGCCGGTACAACTGACGCTCGACGAGCGCGGAGACGAGCGCCACGGGCACCTCGTGCCCGGTCACGTCGATGGCGTCCTTCAGCTTGATCACCAGAGGCGATGGGTGGGCGGCGAGGGCCTTGACGAGCGTCGCGCCGAAGTCGGCCGCGATGCGCTGCAGGCCGGCGGCGCAGAGGTGGGTCAGGCTCGAAGGCAGCGCGCGGGCAGCGCTCGCGGGTGCGGGCGACGGGTGGATTCCGATCCACAGCAGCTCCTCGCTGTGGATCTCCACGGCGCGGTAAACCAACGCGTGGTGCGCCGGTTTTCCCGCCGCGGCCACCGCCGCCGCCGCCGCCGCGCAGGCTGAACGGCCGAGGTCGAAGTGCTCGCCGTAGACCACCACGTTGAAGCCCTCGTCGCTGACCTTGAGGCGCTTCGACGTGCCGATACGCGCCTCGAAGCGATGCACCATCGACTCGAAGTGCTTGGCGTTGGTCATCGGCATCACGGTGACGCCGAGCTCGATGTGGCCCTGCTCGAGCTTGTCGATGTGAGCCAGCAGGTCGGCGCCCAGCGCGTCGGCGGCGGCGCGGCGTGCTGCCTCGGTCCAGCGGTTCTTTCGTGGTGCGGTGGCGGCGGCATGATGGCCTTTAGCCGCGCTCGCGGACGGCTTGGCCTGCGGCGCGGCGCAGCCACCGACAACCACGAGCAGGGCGACAGCGACCGAACACCCTGCCTTCACTTGGATCGTCGCGGCAGCCTTCGGCATGTGGTTCCTCTGCGCGCTGCTAGCAGCGCGAGCGCGAGCAGGGCGAAACAAATCCAGGTGGCGCCGGCCGCTGGCTCGCCGTCAGCGCTGCGACAGCTGCAGCCGCCCGGCGGGTTGGCGTCGTTGCCGGCGTCGCTGGCCGGCTCGCCGCCGAGGCCGCCGTCGCCGGGCGTCGCGGCGTCCTGCGCGGCGCCGCCGTCGGGGCGAATGCCGCTCGCCGGACAGCCGGTGGTGCCAGCGCCCGTGGCGGCGAGCGTGGTGTCGATCGATCCGCGTTGATCGGTTGCCGTGGCGTAGAACGCCTCGAAGCGCTTGCGGTAGGCGTCGACCTTGGCGATCTGTGCGGCCGACGGCGGCGCGTCCTTGGGGTGCACGATGGCGAAGGCGGCTTTCCAGTGGCAGGGCTCGACGGCGGGATCGCGCGGGCCGTGCACTCGGATCACGTCGTCGACGGTGAAGTCGATGCGCGTGCCGCTGACGATCTTTTCGGCGCCCGGTGGCTGCGGGTAGTCGCCCGACCCGCTGTTGGCGAGATCGGACGGGGCGATGACGAACATCGCCGGGACCTCGCGCTTGTCGCGCAGCCCCATCAGGTACTGGTCGAACGCGCTGTACTTGGGGCCGTTGTTGTAGAGCCGGAAGCGGCCGTTTCCCAGGTCGTCGATGCTGTTGCCGTACATCACCGAGCCGCCGGCGAAGAAGGCCGACCAGTGCGTGGCGAAGTCCGACATGGCGTAGCCATCGCACTGGGCGTTTCGGCCGCTGGTGTTTCCGGACTTGAACTGACGATGCAGGCAGTGAAGCTGGCCGTCGGCGAGCTTGAAGTTGACCGCCGCCATCCACTGGTGGCCGAGCTCGTGGCCCAGCACCTCGATGGCGCTCAGCCCCGCGGCCGTCAACGTGTAGAGCGCGTCGGGATCGTCGGGCAGCGCGTCGAGCTCGCCCATCTTGATCGCGTGCCGCAGCGTTCCGCCGGGGGCGCAGAACGCCGCGCCGTGATCGCCCCAGCCGTCGAGCCCGATGCCTTTGGCGGGGACGGTGACGGGCCAGCCGGTGGGCGTGCCGCCGAACAGGCCGAGCGGAAAAGTGAAGAAGAAGACGTGCAGCCCGTACTTGTCGGCGTGGCTCTGCAGAAAGGCGCAGGAGGCCTTAGCGATGACTTCCTGCGGCAGGAACGACCCGCCCGCGGCGGCGATCGATCCGTCGACGTCCTCGACGAGCGCGATCTCGCCGACGTCTTTGGCGTGCGCCGATGCGCCGAAGGCGAGGCACGCGACGAGCACGAGCCATCGGACGCAGCGGCTGGGTTTGATGCTCATCGACGTCGCACCGCGCAGCGAGGTTCGCATCTTGATCTGTCGCTATCAACCGGTGACGTAGCGCGCACGCAACAGCGCATTCTTATAGCCAAGTGATCTAGTGCTGCGGGCGACACATCAGGCAGGGCGGCTTCTGTCCAGGCTTGCAGGGGATCGGCGTACACACGCCGAGCGGCCCGTTGCCGAGCCTGCAGCGCTGAAACGCGCTGGTGCAGATCGGCGAGGGCGCGTCGCCGCGGCGCTTCTCCGGGCAGCCCGCGAGCACGAGGCTGGCCAGCAGCAGCGCCAGCGCCAGCGTCGCGATCCGCACGAGCATCGCAGCAGCAATCGGTCTCACGACAAGACGATGGCACCCTGCAGATGGGACGGCAAGCGGGTGCGCGCTCGCGCCAGCGATGTCGAGGTCGAGGTCGAGGTCGAGCGAGGTCAGCCGCGCGAGCTGAGGCGCTGCTCGGCGTGAGACTTTTCGTGCATCAGCTCGACAAAGCGCGTGCGCAGCGTGCGCTCCACTTTGCGTGCGCGCAGCGGCGCGAGCCCGGCGGTGGCGTGCCGCTCGACGCGCGCGAACAGCAGGCTGCGCTCGTCGTCGTCGAGGCCGGCGATGAACGCGCGCTGCAGGTCGAGCAGCGCGCGGCGCACGCGCTCGTGGTCGGCGAGGCGCACGGCGCGCGTGTTGTTGTCGCCGTCGCGCGCGCGCAGCTTGGACAGCGCCACGGTGCGGGCGATGCCGGTCAGGTAGATCTCGAAGGATGATGCGCCGTCATAGGCGAGGCGCGCCCGCGCCGAGAACGCGCGCGCGAACGTCTCCTCGAGCGCTGCCTCGAGCTCGGAGGGCTCGCGGCAGCCATCGAAGCAGACCTGCCGTCCCTCGCTCCAGCAGGTAAACCCGCGCGCGAGAAAAGCCGCGATGGCCGGCGCGTGCGCGTCATAGATCTGCGCCAGCGCGCGGGCGTCGCCGCGACGGTAGCGCTCGAGCAGCTGCCTATCTGCGCGGGCTGACGAGGTCGCCTTGTCGCCTGCGGGCAGCGCTAGGGTCGGCATCGTGGTCATGGTCACCCTCCTGTTGCCCGACAACAGAGCAAGCGCAGTACCACCCTCCGAATAGACGTAAGTTGCTGTAATTACGAGGCACGCGCGTGGAACTGACCGAGCTTCGACCACGCAGTCACAGCCATGATCTAGTTCAGGATCGCCGCTGGCTGGGGCATCGGGGTCGCTGCGGCGAGTCGCTGCTATGCTCGCCGGCGATGCGACGGATAGAGGTCAACGTCGAGATCGGCTACCCGCCCGAGGCGGTGTTTATCGCGCTGCGCGATCGCATCGAGGAGCTCGCCCACTTCATGCCGCACGTCGAGTACATGAAGGTGCTCGAGCGCGAGGACGCGCCGCCGCTGACGCGCGTCTACAACCGCTGGCAGGGCACCAAGGACAACGTGCCGGCGGTGGCGCGGCCGTTTATCAGCCGCGACGTGGTCGGCTGGTTCGACCGCGCCGAGTGGAGCAGCGAGACGCTCGCCTGCACCTGGCGCATCGAGCCGGTGAAGTTCAAGAAGCTCTTCGACTGTCATGGCACGACGACGCTCGCCCACAGCGAGGGCGGCAGCCTGTTCACGCTGGTGGTCAACCTCGAGCTCGACCTGCAGAAGGTTCCGGGGCTGCCGAAGTTTCTCGCGCGCCGCGTGCAAGGGCCGGTGGAGAGCTTCGTCGCCAAGTCGCTGACGCCCAACCTCGCCAGCCTCGCCAACGCCGTGCAGGCGTACTTCGACGAGAGCGGCCTGCCATGAGCGCCGCCCGCGCGCGCTAGCTGACCTTGCCGATGAGGCCCACGCCGAGCGCCTCGTGCCGCTCGGCAAGGGTCGTGGGGTCGAGCGACCAGCGCGACGCCAGCGCGATCACGGTCTCTTCGCCCGCGAGCTTCTCCTCGTCGACCTCGTCGAGGTCACCATCCCAGTACTCGACTTCCAGCGCGATCTCGTCGCGAGTCCTTGGTCCAAAATCGTAGTAGGTCACGCCGTCGGCGTGCATGTACAGGCGCTCGGTCACACCGTGCTGCGCACGACCCCATGCGTGGTAGGTCACGCCACGATGTGATCCGAAAAAGCAGACGCGCGCGTCATTGTCGCTGCTGATCGCTGCCAAACGCTCGACGGCGCCCGACTCGGCGAGACGGAAGTTCACGACCAGCTGCCAGCCGTCCACGGCAGGGGCGACGAAGACGTGCCGTCGGCTGACCTGAAGGCCCTCGCGCCAGTTTGCTGGTTTGATCTTTCGCAGCGCGAGACTATCGACCAAGCGAGCCGTGTCCACCGACTGCACGGCAAGCCAATCGATCTTGTAGCCAAACGAGAGCGGCGAGTCGGGCGTCGTATCGTATCGGCGAAACAACATCACCTATCATGCAACAATCGCGTGAGGGCTGAGATGGACTTCGAACACTCCGAGCGCTCCAAAGCGGTGACTGCGCAGGTGCGGCGTTTCGTCGAACAGCGCGTCGTGCCCAACCACCAGACCTATCGCGACCAGCTCGTCGGCGGCGCCGATTGGACGCGTTGGAAGGTCCCGCCGATCATCGAAGAGCTCAAGCAGGAGGCCAAGGACCTGGGGCTGTGGAACCTGTTTCTGCCCGACGAGAAGTACGGCTGCGGCCTCGACAACCGCGACTACGCGCCCATCGCCGAGGTCACCGGCCAGAGCTTCATCGCGCCCGAGGTCTTCAACTGCAGCGCGCCCGACACGGGCAACGCCGAGGTGCTGGTGCAGTACGGCTCCGAGGAGCAGAAGCAGCAGTGGCTCGAGCCGCTGTTGGCGGGCGAGATCCGCTCCGGCTTCGCCATGACCGAGCCGGCGGTGGCGTCCAGTGACGCGACCAACATGCGCGCCACCTGCGAGGTCGTCGGCGACGAGGTGGTGCTCAACGGGCAGAAGTGGTGGACCAGCGGCGCCGGCGATCCGCGCTGCGCGTTTTACATCTTCATGGGCGTCACCGATGCGCAGGCAGACCGCCACCAGCGCCACTCGATGGTGCTGGTGCCCGCCGACGCGCCCGGGCTCGAGGTCCTGCGCATGCTGCCAGTGCTCGGGCACTACGACGATCCACACGGGCACGGCGAGCTTCTGTTCGACAACGTGCGCCTGCCCAAGCGCGCCATCATCGCAGGCGCGGGGCGCGGCTTCGAGATCGCGCAGGGGCGGCTCGGCCCGGGCCGCATCCATCACTGCATGCGCGCCATCGGCGCGGCCGAGCGGGCGCTGCGGCGGCTGTGCGAGCGCGCGGTGCACCGCATCGCCTTCGGCAAGCCGCTCGCCAACCTCGGCGGCAACCGCGACATCATCGCCAACTCGCGCATGGCCATCGACCAGGCGCGCCTGCTCACGCTCAAGGCCGCCTGGGCGCTCGACACCATGGGCACCTTCGGCGCGCTGACCGACATCTCGGCGATCAAGGTCATCGCGCCCAACGTGCTGCAGTCTGTGACCGACGCCGCGATGCAGATTCACGGCGGCGAAGGCATGTCCGATCCCGAGCTCAACTGGCTGCTCGTGATGGGCCGCGCGCTGCGCCTCGCCGACGGTCCCGACGAAGTGCACCGCGGCATGGTCGCGCGGCTCGAGCTCAAGAAGTACCGCTGAGCTCGAGCGTCTCGCCGTCTTCGGGGATGAACACGCGCGCGTCGAGCCCCTCGGCGCGCATGCGCTCGGCGAGGCCCGTGCGGGTGGTGGGGCAGTGGTCGAGCGCCTCGAGGTGGTTGAAGACGACCTCGCCGGGCGCGGCGCGAACCAGCGCGACCTGCTCGTCGACGGTCATCAGGATGCTCTTGCCGAAGCCGAAGTTGGCGGCGCCCGCTGGCGCGAGGATCACGTCGGGGCGAAGCCGCGAGACGGCGTCGAGCACGGCGTCGGTGAGCACGGTGTCGCCGGTGATGTAGATGCTCGGCTCGTCCGGGTGCGCCAGATAGAAGCCAGCCATCGGCCCCATCAGCCAGCCCATCACGCCGTGGCCGTGGACGGTGGGGATGACCTCGGTGGCGAAGCCGAACGCGTGGTCGTCGAGCGCGCGCGCGTCGAGCCCCTTGCGACGCAGGCGGGGCACGTCGACGGCGTGGCCGAAGACGGGCAGGCCGCGCGCCTTGATCCAGTCGATGCCCGCTGGGTCGAGATGGTCGGGATGTCTGTGGGTGACGAGCACGGCGCTGGCCTGCGCGAGGCGCTCGAGGGTGCCGTCAGGAAGCGGCACCAGCGGGTTTCGCCGGCGTCCGCCGCCGAAGAACTTGAGGCCGATGATCGCGCCCGGCTCGCAGAGCATCGGGTCGACCAGCAGGCGATGCTCGCCGAGGGTGACGAGGGCCGTGGCGTTGCGGATGTGCTCGATCTTCATGGCGCGGATTGTACTCGCGCGCTCGCGCGATCCCGCACGCGTATGGCAGGTCGCTCTGCGCTACACTGGCGCGATGAACAAGGCCCGAGCGCTGCTATGGCTGCTCGTCGTCGCGGCGCTCGCCGCTGGCGGCTGCGGCTCGCGCTCGACGCCGCCGGACGACGCGCGCGTTCGCGGCGACAGCACGGTCGACGTCGCCACGCAGTGCGCGGCCGGCGATCCGCCGCTGCTGTCGGCGCGCATCGTGCGCGACGGCGCCGACTACCGGCTCGAGCTGCGCAACGTCGGTTGCGGCGCGGCGGTCCGTCTGCAGGGCTGCTGCGGCGAAGGCCTGCCGTGGTTCGAGGCGCTCGATGGCAGCGGCGCGTGGCAGCAGACTCAGTGCCTGCCGGCCACGGGCGCCTGCTGCGCCGCGCTGCCGAGTTGCAACGAGCTGGTCGTCGGCGGCGAGACCAGCATCGACCTCGGCGACCTCGCCCTGTGCAAGGGGCGCGTCGTGCGCGCGCGCATCGGCTATGGCGACGCGTGCGACGCGAAAGAGCCGTGGTCATCGAAGATGACGCGCACGGCGACGTCGAGCGAGATCACCCTCTAGCAGAGATGCTCCGGCGCGAGCGCGCACGCGGCGCGTGGCGCGCGATCGCTAGCTCGGAATGGCGCCGATGATAGCGCGCCATCGGTCAGTAGAAGCTGCCCGCCGGGCTGAGGCGCGCGACGAAGGCGCTGTTGGAGTTGTTGCCGGGCAGGCAGACCGAGCCGAAACAGGTGTTGAGCGGATAGGTGCCGCCGACGAAGACGTTGCCCGAGCCGTCGATCGCCGCGGCGCGCACGTTGTTGACGGTGCCGGCGGCGGTCACCTGCGCCGCCCAAGTAAACGCGCCGCTGGTGTTCATGCGCGCGACGTAGGCATCGACCAGGCCTGCGGCCGTCAGCGTCGTGCCGCCGATGCTGACGGTGCCCTGAAACCAACCGGTGAGCACCGGGCCGCTGCTGTCGGCGGCGACGCCGAAGGCGTTGCTGCTCGCCTCGATGTCCTGAGCCCAGCCGAAGACGCCGCTGCTCGACAGCTGCGCGATGTAGGCGTGGCCGCCGCTCTGGGTCGGCGCGAGCGTGGTGGTGCCGAACGTGGCCGTGGTGGTGAAGCTGCCGACGATGTAGCTCGTGCCGTTGCTCCTCACCGCGATGTCCTGGCCGTAGTCGTTGCCCGTGCCGCCGGCGCCGACCGCCCAGACCCACAGTCCGGTGGGATCGACCTTGGCGACGAAGATCTCTTCGTTGTACGTCGACGACGACGACGTGACGGTGTGGCTGCCGAACTTGGCGTTGGTGCTGGCGAAGGTGCCGACGACGTAGGCGTTGCCCGCGCTGTCGAGGCCGACGGCGTTGCCCGAGTCGGGCGAGATGCCGCCTGCCGAGGCCGCGTAGGTGAAGGCGCCCGACGACGAGATGCGGGCCACGAAGATGTCGCTGGTGACGTTGGTGGCGGTGATGGTGTGCGTGCCGAAGGTCGCCGAGTCCAAGAAGGCGCCGGTGATGACGCTCGTGCCGCCTGCCGAGACGGCGAGGTCGTGCGCGCTGTCCGATGCCGTGCCGCCGCCCGAGATGGCCCACAAGGTGTTGCCGTTGGCGTCGAGCTTGGCGACGAAGACGTCGCGGCTGCCGGCCGAGGTCACGGTTTTGCTGCCGAGGGTCAGCGTCCCGCCGAATGCGCCGCTCAGATAGACGTTGCCCGCGCCGTCGACGGCGAGCCCGCCGCTAGAGATCCCATCGGCGGTGTCGGCGCTGCGCACCCACAGCGGCAGCCCCAGCGGCGAGAGCTTGACCAGGAAGACGGAGTTGGGCCGCCCGCTGGTCAGCTGCAGCTTGGTGCTGCCCTGGCTGCCGACCGTCGTCGGCGGGTAATAGACGCCGCGCACGTAGACGTTGCCGTTGGGGCCGACGGCTACATCGCTGACGAAGTCGTCGTGTCCCGAGCTGACGTAGGCCGGCCACAGCGAGACGGTGCCCGCGTCGGCGTCGCTCGTCGCGTCGCTCGTCGCGTCGCTCGCCGCGTCGCTCGCGGTGTCGCTCGCCGTGTCGCTCGCCGTGTCGGCGGCGCCGTCGATGCGGCCATCGAGGCGATCGACGATCGTGTCGGCGTCGGCGACGCTGTCAGCGGCGCTGTCGGCGCTGCTGTCGAAGGGCGCGTCGACCCGCGTATCGGCGCCGACCTCCTGCGGCGGGCCATCGAGCGCGGCGTCGACAGAGTGCGTGTCACCCTGACCAGGGCCATCGGCGGTGGGCGTCTCGGAGTCCGAGCAGCCAGCGAGCGCGATGATCAGCACGGCGGCCACCGAGCGCATGAGGCCCATGAAATCACCTCCGACTTGGGGAAAGTCCGTGCACCCTACGTGCGGCCGAAAGCCTCGCCGTCAACCGATGGCTTTTTCGCGCCGCGCGCGCGCGTTTTTGGGCAGCATTTCCGAGGCTTCACGGGGACGAGGGCTTCGCGGCCAGCAAAATGCGCCGCGGGCTGCAACCGTTTACTGTAGTCGGGTGCTTACCCGCCGAGGTGGGCGCGCACCAAGACGACAGTCGATGGTTAAAGCAGACATCAAGCTGGTCGCCGGCGGCTCGCAGCGACGACAACAGCTCGCCGACCTGTCGGACGACGAGCTGATGCTGCTTTGCGCCGGCGGTCAGGATGCGCCGTTCGAGACGCTGGTGGACCGCCACCAGTCGTTGCTGGTCGGCTACGCGATGCGCTTTCTCGGCGAGCGGCAGCTGGCGCGGGAGGTGGTGCAGGACGTGTTCATCACCGCGTGGGAGGAGCGCGCGAGCTATCGGCCGCAGGGGCGATTTCGCGCCTATCTGATCGCCATCGCGTTCAACCGCTGTCGCGCGGCGGCGCGCCGGCGCCAAAGCGCGCACGCGCGCCATAGCGAGGTGGCTCCCGACGAGGCGCCCGCGGCCGGGTCGGTCTCGCCGGGCGTCGAGGGGCTGCCGCTCGAGCAGATGCTCGAGGCCGAGCGCGCGGCGCGCCTGCACCGCGAGCTGCTCACGCTCGACGAGCGCACGCGCTCGGCGCTGATCCTGCGTTTCTTTCACGGTCTGAGCTACGACGAGATCAGCGCCGCGACGGGCCGTCGCACGGGCACGCTCAAGTCGCAGGTCAGCCGCGGGCTGCGCACGCTGTACCAACGGCTGTCGGAGGAGTCGCGCTGATGCCATCGCGCTGCCCATCCATCGACGAGGTCGTGCGCGACGTCGACGGCGAGCTGTCGGTCAACCGCCACGAGGAGCTCGCCGCGCACTACCTGGGCTGCGCGGCGTGTCGAACGCGGCGCGCCGAGCTCGACGCGATGGTCGCGCGCTTCGCCGTCGGCGCCGACGAGGTCGACCCCGAGCTGACGCGCGACGTGATGGCGGCGATCCGGGCGCGGCGCAGCGGCGCGGCCGCGGGCGCTGCGGATGACGGCGAAGGCGCCAGCGCCGGCACGGCGGCGGGGACATCAGCGGCGCGAGGCCAGCGG
>JAGQIK010000177.1 GCA_020431405.1 Myxococcales bacterium | reverse complement strand
TGCTCCGCCGTTGGCCGCTGCGAGTAGATGTTGCAGTCATCACGTACTGCCGCCGCCCATGGGACCAGAGCTGCCCTCGGGGCGACAGAGCTGTAGCTGGGAGATTCGAGATGCAACGCCATCTGCTGACCGCACGCCTGCTGGCCCTCGCTATCGGCGCCTGTGCTTGTTCCTGCGACACGCTGACTGATGTGGGCGAGGACTGCGCGATTTCATCCGCCGACGATGGGCAGATGACACTCGACACCGCCTCCCCTCAGTGTCAATCACGCCTGTGTGTGCGATTCGATATCTACTCCACGAACGCTCGCCCGATGTGCACCTCCATCTGCGAAGACGCGGGTGACTGTCCGGCCGCTGATGCACGATGCGCGGCGGGCTATGGTTGCGTCGTCTCGCAGATGGTCGCAGGCCCGATGCAGTGCAAGAAGATCTGCGTCTGTGGTAGCGACTTGGACGCCAATGAGGGCGACTTGTGGGGGAGCAACTGTCCGAGATGACGTAAGCGACTAGAACTTGCCGTTGCTGTTTTTCCACTCGGTCGGCGGAGGGATTTCCTCGACGGTATCCCAATGCTCCGCGAGCTGGCCCTCGTGAATCCGGTAGAGGTCGTAGAAGGCGGTGGGCCGGCCGTGATGTTGCCCTTCGCAAGCAGAGAGCACGAAGCTCCCCTCTGCCAGCACGCGATGGACGCGCTCGTACCGAATGACGTCGCGCGCTCCGTCACGGGCGGTCAGCGCTGATCGGAGGCTTGCCGTTCCATCAAGCATGCTGGGATTGTGCTGGGCGAATGACTCGCCCCCAATGTACTCGTCGAGGCGGTCGGTCTGACCGCCGATGAGCACTCGCTCGACGAACGATGCGACCAACGCGCGATTTGTTTCCGTGAGCGCGTGGTCGACTGCTTGCGTCGGCCCATCGACCATGCTGCGGCCAGACGGGTTAGGGCCGCGTCGTTCCTGGATGTTGTCCCAGTGCTCGACTGCGTGGTCGCCGTCGTAGCGAAAGACCTCGAAGCCGATCTTCCTCGTGGCGAAGTCGTACTCCGTGTGAGCGAATACGAAGTCTTGGTCCTCGAAGACTCGTACCAGATTCACGCGAGGTGACGTCTTGGAGAGACGCTTGAACAGCGCCGCGAGCCCTTCGCCACCCTCGCGAGTCTGGGGATTGTGCTGGATATACCTCTCCGAGCTCACCACCGCGGCAGCGTCGGGGTCGCCGGTCTCGATGCCCTTGAGCAACTTCCGGATCTTGTCTTTTCTCGACAGAGCCATTAGCAGGCTATCGGTCGAATACGACGTGCGGCTTGTCTTGGATGAAGCGCTCGAAGTCGGCTTCGGTGATGACGTTGACGTGCACGCGGAAGCGCCCGAGGTTCTTGGGAATCGCGCCTGACCGTATCCCGCTGGCGACCTGCTCGAAGGCGTAGATGCCGGTCCACGAAAAGCCGCGGTTCGCGAGCTGCATCGCGGTGGGAAACATCTCTAGGCCGACGGTGCTCGCTGGCTTGTCGTTGGGTACGACCAACGCCAAGTCGATGTCGCCCGGCCCGCCGCGGAAGAGCCACTTCGCCATGTCCCATGCACCGAGGTCATCCGATCGGCCACGGGCAGCAGACCCGAAGTACGCGACCGTGTGGCCATGCCGAGTCGCCGACAGGATCTGGCGCGCGGCCTCCGCGATGTCGTGATCGAGGGCCTTCACCTCGTCCTTTGCACGGGACAGCCTCGAGGACAGCCGCGAGGAGAGGACAAAGAAGACGTTCTTCTTCATGAAGACGAGCCTGTGTTTACGGTGTGCAGGAAACTGTAGCATGTACGGCGAACCGCGCAGGTCGGATCTAGAGCAAGACGCCACGCGGTAGAAGTGCTCGGGACAAATCTCGAACCTGCTACTGTCTTCGCATGCAGGACCACCTTCGCGAGTGCG
Organism: Myxococcales bacterium; assembly: GCA_020431405.1. GTDB lineage: Bacteria > Myxococcota_A > Polyangia > JAGQIK01. The sequence continues at coordinate 21,844 of JAGQIK010000177.1, read as the reverse complement.
TCGCGGGCGCCTACAAACACTTCTCGCCGGCGACCTCACGGCGGGTGCTCGCGCAGGTCGTAGATCCCAGCGATATCGCGGTGCGTGATCGACTGCGCAGCTTGAAGCTGCGTGACTGGCAGAGCCCGCACGCGCTCGAGTACCTCGGCTACGCCACGCTGGGCGAAGATACGAAGGGGCTTCAGCGAGTGCTCCCCCGGCTGCTCGAGCTGCTCGTCACCGAGCGGCTCGCGTTCGCCTGCAGCTACGGCACGCTGCTCGGTGCCCTGCTCGATGCGCTTCGACATGACAATGTGCAGCGCTGGCCGCGCGAGGACCTGCTGATCGTCGAGCGCTTCTTCGAACACTACCTCGTCGCCGTCATGCACCAAGAACCGAGCCACGCCGTACAACTGGCGCTGGACCTCACACCGGTCGTTGGCAATGTCGAGTGGTGTCTGCAGCAGCTGCTCTCGGAGCGCTTTGACGCCTCGACTTTGTTGCAGTTCCTGGCCGCGTGCTCGCAGGCAGATCTGGGGCATGCGGAGCGCCCGACCAACGCGCCGCGACAGGTGCTGCGCCGCTGGCTCGGCGCTGACGCGACGTACAGCTACTTCGAGACGCTGTGTCTGAAGCACCCCGAGCTCGCCGACGCGCCGTCCTATCCCGAGGCTTCGATGTGTTTCGTCAAGTTTCGCGGCTAGGCTCGCAGTGCGCGGCCCGCGCGTGCTACCAATCACCAGATGCTGGACGGCGGACACGCGAGACGCGATTTCCTACGCGCGGGTGCGGGGTGGGGCCTGCTCTGCCTCGCCGAGCTGGTGGTCTCGCGAGACGCGCTGGCGGGAGTCGCCAAGGAGCACGCCTCGCAGCTGTTGCGCGCGGCGCGTGATCTCGGCGCGCAGCTTCGGGCGGGGCAACTGAGCGCGACGGCGTGGCAGAGCAAGATGGCCAACGTGTTCGCCAACGTTGACGTCGCGCGGCTCGCGCGGGCGATCGACCTCGATCGCTTGCTTGCCACGGCACCCAAGGTCAGTCGCGGGGCGAGCGTTGTGAACGTCAAGCAGAGCATCCCCAACGCGGTGCCGGGGGCTGTCGTCAAAGTTTTCGCGTTCGAGCAAGGCCGCGCCAACCCACCCCACGCCCACGACAACATGGTGTCGATGCATCTCGTGCTCAGAGGCCGCTTCCGCGTGCGTCACTTCGACCGCGTGCGCGACGCGGCGCGCTACATCGATGTCCGACCGACGCTCGACCGACGGCTCAAGCCCGGCGAGCTGACCACCATTTCTGACCAACGCGACAACGTGCATTGGCACGTGGCCGAGTCGCGTGGCGTGTTGCTCGACATCTTGCTGACCGGCGTGCGGCGGGCCGGGCCGCGCACCACCACGCACCTCATCGATCCCGACCGCGCGACGGCACTGCCCAACGGCCTGCTTCGCGCGCCGAGAATCAAGAGCGTCAAGCAGGCCTTGGCGCGCTACGGCTAGCGCTCGAGCAGCAGTGGTTGCGTGTCTGCCGGCGCGAGTCGGCGAGACATGACAGCTGTCAGCCTGGGTGGTGCAGCTGTGCACTACGATAGCGACGGTCCCAACGCGGAGCTCACACATGCCTACTCGTCTCGACATCAGCACGCTCGATCTGATGGACGCCCTCGACCTCGCGATACTTATCGAGTCGGAGGCGTATGAACGCTATCGGATGTTTGCCAGCCAGCTGGGGCACCGGGCTCCAGGCGACGCGTCCAGCGTGTTTGCTGCGATGGCCGAAAACGAGGCCAAGCACGGCAAGCAGCTGCTCGAGCGTCGGCAGCAGCTATTCGGCAAGGTCGCGATGCGCGTTTCACCGGCCGATCTATTCGATGTCGAAGCGCCGGAGATGGGTGCACCGCACGCGACGATCTCCACGCGCGGCGCGTTCGAGGTCGCGCTGGCGTCCGAGCAGAAGGCGCTCGATTTCTATAACCAGGCCCTGCCGCACATCACCGATCCCGACATCATCGCGCTCTTTACCGAGCTGCGTGACGAAGAGATCGAGCACGTGCGCCAGGCGACCAAGGCCATCTCCGAGCTCGGTCCGGACGCAGACAGGGAGTGGGAGGACGATCCGGACGAGGTTCCCGCGCTCTAGTGCTGCGCGAGCACTGGTGGCAGGACAAACGCTTCGCGCAGATCGTCGCGCGGCACGCGCCCATCAGCGGCCGCTATTGGATCAGCGTCGGCGATGGCGAGACGGACACCGACGTGCGTCATCCGCCGACGGGCATGCATCAGATGGTGTCGCAGATCGCGGGCGTCGAGGCAGCCGTCGCGGCGCTCGAGCGCGCGGGGGCCACCGTGCACCTCGAACGATTCGAGGGAGGCCACACCTTCGCGCCCTGGCGAGCCGAGCTGCCGCGCGCGCTGTCGTGGCTGTGGCAGCCGGCGGCGCGCTAGACGACCACGGGCTGCTCGCTCCATTCCATCGGCTTGCCGCCGCCGCTGACCTCGTGCAGCGTGAGGTGGCGCGAGCCCGGCAGCCCAGATAGCTGGTAGCGCCAGGCGCTCTGCTGGCCGTCAGACCAGCTGACGAAGAGCATGCCGTCGCCGGCAGACCAGCTGCCGCTGCGGCCGTCGCTGCGCTGCGAGGCGTAGCCGCCGAGGTAGTCGCGCACGCCGCCGCTGCTGTCGTGAAAGTTGCCGATGCCTTCGTGGCTCGAGCGCTCGATCAGCGAGCCGTCGGCGCCGAGCATCACCGTGCGGCGCGTCTCCGAGCTCGTGCTCGATCCGGTGATCAGCGACGAGGTACCGCTGTACGACCAGTAGTGCCACGTGCCGACGAGCGCGGGGTCGCGCTGGCCCTCGCCGCGGCGATAGGAGGCGAAGATGCGCTCGAGCGCGGCGCTGCGCTGCTCGACGCGCGCGCGTTCGCCGAGGCCGATGATGCCGACGACGCTGTCGTGCGCGATCTGCAGCAGGGCGACGGCGAGCACTTCGGCGCCGGTCATCGGGTTCGTGCCGCGCCACAGCATGCGCGTGCCGGGACCGCAGGGGGTCGCTGCACCTTCGGCGGCGAGCGTGGGCACCAGCTGGCGCAGCGATCCTTCGACGAAGCCGAGGATGCGCGGGTCGTCAGGGCGGGTGACGCCCGGCACGGGTTGCACGTTGAGCAGATAGACCTCGGCCGGGCCGTGGGGGCCGTAGCCGGCGTCGGGCGGCACCAGCTGCAGGCCGAGCGGCGAGTGGGTGACTTGCCAGCCGCGCGGCAAGACGATCTCGCCGCCGGTGGCGTGGCGATAGCGCGTCTCGTCGGCTTCCGCCGCGGGCGCGGCGGGAGCGGAGGGCGCGGGTGCAGGTGCGGGCGCGGCCGGCGACGGCGGCTGCGTTGGCGTACCGCGCGCTGCCGCGAAGAGCGGGTTGGGTGGTCGCGGTGGCGCCTCGCGGGCGAGCCGAAACGCCTGGCCGTCGGACTCGAGCAGTAGCGCGTCGCCCTCGAGCCGCCCGACGAAGTTGTAGGCGTAACCTTGTGACTCGAATGCGCCGGCCAGCTGCGTGCCCTGCACCATCGCGCGCAGCGGCATGCGCGTGCCGCCGAGCTCGATCGCGCCCTCGAGCTGTCCATCGCCGCTGTCGACGAGCTCGACGGTCAGCCCGTCGCCCGTCCACTTGCCCGTGAAGGTCATGAGCGCATCATACGCGGCTGCGCGCCGGCGATCGCGGTCGCGGCATGCTGTCGCAGCCGATGTCGTACGTGGGCGCCCTTGTAGGTGTCGCGCGGACACCGTGATTAAGGCCGATTAAGAGGATGTTCTCGCGGGCGCGGCTACAACCGTTGGTGAACATACACACCCGAAGGGGGCTGATATGAACAACGCACTGACCACGCTCTCCACCCGCCTCGTCGCTGGCTACGTCCGACTGCTCGATTGGTTCGTGCCCTCTGCCGACAGCCGCCCCTCGGTTCACGACCTTCGCCGCCGCGCGGACCTGGCCCTCAACGGCGTCGTGCTGAGCGATGACGCGCAGATCGATCTCGAGCGTGCCGCCAAGGATCTCCGCGTAGGTTCGACACGCCGTGACCGCTTCGTCGAGCCCGGAAAGATCCATCACGGCGAAGCCGCCGATAAGCTCCTTCGACTCAGCGAACGGCCCGTCCATCACGACCAGGTCGTTGTTGGTGAAGACGAGTCGTTTGCCGCCGCGGCTTGACAATGCCCCGCAGTGAGCACGAGCTCGACGTCGGCTAGCGGTCGTTGAGCCCCTTGCCGGCGAGGATCTGCGGCGCGCATTTGGCGACGCGCGCCGCGCGCGTCTCGGAGCGCTTGGCGCCGCTGAAGTGCAGGTTGTAGGCACGCTGCCGCCCCGGCGTGAGCGCTTCGAAGGCGGCCTCGAGCGCGGGGTCGTCGCCGAGCGCGGCGACGAGCTCGTCGCAGAGCACCAGCTCGCGCTTGTCCTTGAAGTCGACCTTGGCGCCCGCCTTCTCGAGAGCGACCGCTTCGGCGACGTAGCTTCGCAGCGTTGCTTGCAGCGCGTCGACCTGCGCGACGCTGGTGAACTCCATGCGCATGGCCGCCTGCGAGTTCTCGCCTTGCTTGACGAGCACGCCCTCGGGGTCTTTCAGCAGCGAGCCCTTGAAGAACATCAGCGCGCAGCACGCTTTGAACGGCTGGATAATGGCCACGTTGGCGCCGTCGAACGTGTAGCAGGGCTTTGCCCACTTGAGCGCTTCGTCGAGCCCGCAGTCGCGTAGGATCGGGCGCAGCGCCGCGATCTCGCCGCGCCAGGTCTTGGCGCGCTTGACGTACGCGTCGACGTCAGGGTGTTTCTTGGTCATGCGCTAGCTCCGGTCCTTCGCGCGCGCTGGTGCATCAGCGCGAAAGCTGCTTGGCGCGCGCTTCGGCGCGCTCCCACATCCGTACGTATGCTTCGGCCGAGCGGAAGAGCGGCTCGAGCACTTTGTCGCTGGCGCCGTCGCGGCGCACGTCTTCGATCAGCTCGGGCAGCAGCCCGATGTGGATCATGCCCTGCTCGTTGAAGTCGACCTTGCGCTCGCCGAGGGTTGGTTGCTCGAAGGTGACCTGTCCGTCGTACGACTTGAACGGGTACGTCACGGGGTTCTTCTGGGTCTTGCTGCAGCGCGCGTCGGGTCCGAAGCGCGGCCGCGGCCCGCCGGCGAGGCCATTGAGATCGAAGCTGAGCGCTTCGGACGGGTAGGCGCCGTTGGCGACAGCCTCGGCGACGTCCGCCGTGAGGCGGCCGGCCATCGTGCCGGGCTTGTCGGGGTCGCCGCAGCGTCCGAGGCTGGTGCTCGCCAGGCCGCCGATGCGATAGATGCGTCCGCCGTTGCTGCTGCCGTGGGTCTTGGTGGCGGGGTAGCCGTTGTTTTCGAGGATCGCGTAGGCCTCGGCCAGCGCGCGTCGTGGCAAGTGCGCCACGTCGATGAGCATGCCGCGCGTCATCAGCTCCTGCAGCAGCGTCGCGCCGAGCGTCGTCAGGCCGTGCTTCTGGCAGTAGTCGCCCTTCAGCGCGGGCTTCTGGATGTCGGCGAGAAAGGGCGTCAGCGTCGCGAGCGGGTTGTCGACGAAGTGCGAAAAGTCGTGCGGCGGCGGCGCGTCGAAGACGTCGCGCGGCTTGTTGAGCCCGCCGAAGCTGACGTCGCCCTTGTCGAACGCCGTGGTGGGCAGCCCATCGCAGTCGCCGCTGGTGAAGCTCGAGTAGTGGCCGGTGTTGATGAAGTTGCCGAGCTCGATGATGCCGCGGTGTCCGTCGCCCGCCGAAAAGGCGTTGTCGAACTTGTGCACGGGAAAGACGACGCGCACGCCGAGCGCGCGATAGTGGTCGAGCTTCTTTCGCACGCTCTCGACGGTGCAGCGCTCGAAGCCCTTCGGCGGGGTGAGAAAGCAATCGAAGAGGTTCGAGATCTCGATGCCAAGCACCATCGCCAGCTTGCCGCTCTCGATGACCTGGCGCGCCTCGGCCGGAGTTTCGACCACGCGCAGCCAGCCCTTGCCGGGGCCGCCCGCTTGGGCGTCGATGTAGCGCTCGAGCGCGCGCGCGCTGGCGATGGCGCGATCGACGCTGACCATGTCGTTGCACGAATAGAGCGTCTTCTGCGCGCGCAGCGCGACGGTCAGCTCGCAGAGCACCGAGTTGCCCGTGGCGAGCTGCACCAGCAGCCGCAGCCCGCCGAGGTAGGCGCGCTCGAGCCAGCGGTAGTACATCGTCTGGTGTGTCGCGCGGCGCCACGAGCTCGGCCACTCGGTGAACTTGGGGTAGCCGTCGGTGACGTGATTGAACACCGGCACCTCGCCCTTGACGACCAGCGGCAGCAGCGCGTCGAGGTCGAACTCGGAGCCGGTGGCGTCGTAGAAGTAGCCGAGCAGGTCGCGTCGGCCGTCTTTGCCGTGCGTGCGCGTGCAGTCGGGCAGGGCGCGCTCGACGCCGAGCCGATGAAATGGCGCGCCGTGAAAGAGGCCGCCGCCGCCGAAGCCCGAGTCCGACATCATGTGCGAGTGGATCTCGGCGATGCCGTAGAGGTCGCCATCGGGCCAGCTGTGCGGCTTGACGGCGCCGACGGCGTCGATGCCGAGCTCGGGAAACGCGGCGCAGCCCTCGGCAGGGTGCAGCGTGATGATCGCCGCCTCCTGCTCGCGGTCGCTCAGCCCCGACAGCGTGAGGTAGCGATCGGTGGCGTAGTGCTGCAGCTGAAAGCGCGTCGCGTCGCGCGCCGAGACCTGCAGGCGCCACTCGGCGGGTGACTTGAAGTTGTCGTCGGCGCGGTCGATGCGCGACTCGAGCGTCGCCGGCCGCGCGAACGTGATCGTGCCGTCGTCGGCGCTGGTGGCGCTGAAGTAGCGGCGGTCGCGATCGTACAGCAGGTAGGTGCCGAGATCCGAGGCGCGCAGGTGGAAGCGTGCGCCGCCCGCGCTGTTGAGGGCGCTGAAGCTGTAGACGTCGTCGTTGGTGCCGCGGCGCAAGAAGCGCAGCGTGGTCGCGCCATCGAACGCTTCGATCGTGTAGCAGCCGTTGGCGACGCCGTAGATGCCGCTGTTGGTGGGCGGCGGGTTGCGACCGAGCTGAGAAGCGTCGTCGTCACAGGCAGCGGTGGTGAAAGAAGCGATAGCTACGAGGATCAGCAGAGGCGAACGGCTCATCGGCGCCCATGGTAGCAAGTTCTGGTGCTACGCTCGGGTGCATGTTCGGCTCGATGCTCACCGCGGAGCAGTATCGCGAGCTGCTCGCGCGGCAAGACGGCGGCGAGACGCTCGATCTGTCGGGCGTGGTGCGGCCGGGCATCGCCGGCTGGCACGCGCCGAGCGGCAAGCTGCTGATCCTGCAAGGCTCGGGTCGCTTCGCCAAGTCGGCCGGCGCGCTGGTGCACGATCTTTTCGTCCCGATGCCAGACGTTGCGGCCTGCAGCGCCGTGGTCGGCCCGGACAAGCTGCGCGTGGTGCGCTCGAATATCGCGGGCGAGCTGGTGCGCGACATCAACCTGCTGTCGTCGCGCGGGCCATCGGGCGCCAATCCGTACTTTGTCGGCGCGATGACCGACGGACGTTCCTACGCGCGCGTGCGGGCGCACGCCTCGATCCTCGAGGCGCCGATGGTCAAGAAGACCTGAGCGCGGCCGCGATGAGCCGGCGCAAGAAGCAGCGGGCCGACCACTCGGGCAGCGACAGCCCGCTGAGCCAAAACCCGTTCGCCCAGCTCGCCGGCGTGCGCGAGCAGCTGCCGCCTGGCGACAGCGAGCCGACGACGAGCGACGAAGCGCCGAGCGACGAAACCCCGAGCGCGCACGCGCCGAGCGATGACGAGGCCGCGCCACCGGCGCGCGCGGTGCTGCGCTACGAGCGCAAAGGGCACGGCGGCAAAGAGGTCACGCTGGTCGAGCAGCTGGGGCTCGCGGAGGGCGAGCTCGAGCGTTGGCTGGTGCGGCTCAAGCGCGAGCTCGGCTGCGGCGGATCACGGCACGGCGAGTCGCTGCTGCTGCAGGGCGATCAGCGCCGCCGCCTCCCCGACGTGCTGCGGCGGCTTGGCGTGCAGAAGATCTCGAGCAACTAGCTCGGCGGCGCTGCGCCGCGCTTGGCCATGTAGTGGTCGAGCGCGCTCGCCGCCTGCCCGCGGATGGCGTTTTGCACCGGTGGCAGCCAGCCGAACAGCACGCCTTTGGCGCCGAGCGCCATCGCCGCCCAGCGCCGCAGGTTGAAGCTGTCCTGGTGCTCGACGATCAAGCCGTCGGCGAAACGAAAGCGCGCTTCGATGATGTTGTGCACCGGCCGACCCGTCTTGCTGAACGTGTAGCGCGCCTCCCAGCGTGCGCTGCCGCGCTCGTCATCGGCTTCGACGCCGTCGAACGTCAGCCGCAGGTCTGTCGACTGCGCGCAGAGCATGCGCCACATCCCCTTGGCGCGCTCGCCGCGCAGGGCGGGAAAGACCGGATCGGAGAAGGCGACATCGTCGTGGTAGCAGGCGACCATCGCCTCGGCGTCGATCTTCTGAAAGGCGCTGTAGAAGCGCTCGACGAGCGCGGCGTTGGCGTGTTTGGACATCCGCGGAGGCTCGCACGGCGCGCTTGCTCCCGCCAGGTTTGTCGCTGATATGATAGTGACATGAGCGCAACGCCGAGACTGACGAGCTGGAGCCACGCCGAGTTCAACGACAAGCTCGAGGAGGGCGGGGCCGGCAAGGAGTACGTCACCTACCTGCGCTGCAAGTCGCACGAAGTGCACCTGTACATCAAGGTCAGCAGCAGCCGCAGTGACAAGTACAGCTGCGAGTATCACTTCCCCGCCGCCGAGTACGATCCGGTCTATCCCCAGACGTTCTGGCTGAGCAACGCGGGCAAGGACGCGCTCGATCGCTTCAAGACGCGTCACTCGTACAGCTGTCAGCGCTCGATGCGCTACGCCGAGGTCAACGCGGCCCGCGTGCACATGCACCAGGTGCAGTCGTCGATGGGGGCCATCGCGCGCTCGGTGGGCGGCATGATGGGCCGCAACCTCGTCAACTGGGTCGCCGACTAGCGGCGCGCTCCTGCGCTAGTAGGCTTCGTAGCCGATCGCCGCCATCACGTTGAGCACGGTGATGCCGCCCTCGGCGAAGTACGTGCGCACGTCGACGCCGACCATCAGCCCCTTGCGCCGAATGCCGTTCTATCCGTAGCCCGGTGAAGCCGGTGATGCCGGCGCGCGTTCCGCCGCCCAGCGAGAGATGCGGCTGCACGTAGACGCCGATGAGGTTGTTGATCTGGATGCCGAGAAGCCAGACGAATGCCTCTCATGCTTCCTCCCACGGTTGGACGCTTTTCAGCGTAGTACGCCGGAACTGAGGCGGGCCAGTTTGTGGCCCCGGTTACGCAGTCCCCAGACCACTTTGTTACGCCGCGGTGGATCCGTCTGTGTCGCGAGTCACCGCGTGCTAGCGTCGCCGGGCGATGTGCGATGGATCATGCAGCAGCGTCGAGACGAGCGTCTGAGCGTTGCGGTGATCGCGCGCGCGTTGATCGTCTGCGCGCTGGGCTTCTCGTACATCGCCGCGTTCTGGTTCTATCCGGCGCAACGCTGGCCGCTGTACCGCTCGATCTACGCGGCGACGCGCTGGCTGCTCGACAGGCTGCCGCTGCGACGACCGCTGCGCTGGGTGCTGCAGAGCTGGTCGTTTGTTGGCGCGGCGGTGCTGGTGCTCGCGGCGGCGGGGCGCTCGCCGCGCTCGCTCGGGCTCGCGCGCGCGACGCGGCAAGGCTGGCGCTTGGTGGGCGTGGCGTTTGTCGCGGCGCTGCCGGTGATGATCGTCGTCGGCATGCAGCAGGCCGTGCAGCGCTACTACGCGGCGATCTTTCGCGCCGACGGCGTGATGGCGCTGGTGGCCAACGCGCTGGTGCTTCTTTCGGAGCACGTGATCTTGCAGGGCGTGATCCTCGCGCTGGCGCTGCCGAGCGGCACGCTGCAGCGCGAAGAGGAGCCGCTGCGTCGCGGTCGGCTGGCGGCGCTCGGGCTGGGGTTGCCGGACGGCGAGCGCGGCGTGCTCGCGTGGCTCGGCGTGCCGGCGGGCGTGTGGCCTGCGCTCGTGTTCTCGGCGGTGCTGTTCGGGCTGGTGCACGCGGGCAAGGCGAGCGCCGAGATCGCGGCGGCCTTTCCTGGTGGGCTCGGCCTGGCGCTGTTGACCTATCGCGTGCGCGCGGTGTGGCCGGCGGTGCTGTTGCACGCGAGCTCGGGCGTGGTGATCTTCGCCGTGGCGTGGTTCGGCCGTAGCGGCTAGCGCTGACGCGGGGTCAGCCTTAGCAGGCGCGCCTCGAAGCGCCCGTCGATGTTCCAGCCGACGACGAGGTGATCGTCGATGGCGGCGATACGCACGTGCGAGCAGGCGCCGAAGACGTACGTGTCGCTGACCGCACCGGAGGCGTCGAGCAGCGAGACGTGCGCGGTGCCGTCGCCATCGAGCGGACAGCGCGAGTAGGCGATGGCCAGACCGCAGCGTGTCTGGGCTAGCGAGACGCTGCTGACCCAGCGGTAGCCGGGGTGCGAGATCGGGCGGTCGAGCGTCACGGCGCCGTCTTCGCCGATGACCACCACGCGCGCGCCGGTATCGGAGGTGTTGAAGCTGAGCGCCACGCGATCGCCGGAGGCGGGCACGAGCACGGGGATCGTCTGAGCGGCGTAGCTGGTGGGCAGATCGTGGGTGCGCGTCGCGCCCGCGTCGGGACGGAAGGTAACGTGCATCGAGCCCAGAGACTGGGCGTAGCCAGCCCAGACGAAGCCGCTGTGGTAGGCATCGAGCGCGACGAAGGCGAGATCGTCGGCGGGAAGCGCCGCTTGCTCGGGCGACTTCAGCGAGCCGTCGAGACCGATGTCGACGACGATCGGGCGCGAGAGCCCGCTGCCCACCGGCGGTTTCTTGTGCGCAGCTGCCATGCCGCGATCGCCGCGATAGGCCAGGCCCGTGCAGTAGGCGCCGTTGGAAAAGAGCTGCCGCTCGCCGACCCGCTGGTAGCTGCCACGATAGGCGTCCCAGCGGATCGGATCACCGTTGTAGGCCACGTGGCAGATCGAGAGCTGCTCGCCCGAGACGGCCGCCACCAGGCCGCTGCCGCCCGAGGCGATGGTCTGCGCCTGCGCGGTCAGCACCAGCTGCCCGGCGCTAAGACGCGCGCGGCGGGCGAGCACCTGCAGCGGCGGGCCGTCGCGGCGCGCGACGAAGTCGATGCCGCCGCTTCGCATGACGATGCGGGCGGGGCTGAAGCCCGTCGGACCGAAGATGGTCTGCTGCGAGCCGACGGCCTCGAGCCGCGCTGGGCAGAAGGCGGCGGCGGACGCGTCATCGCTGCCACTGTCGACGCCATCGGTCGCCGGATCGCGCAGGCCCGTGCGCGCGCCGCACGCACCGAGCAACAGGGCGATGGCAAGCGCTGCGTGGTGAGGTCTCATCGTGTGGCGCGCGTGCGGCTACTGGCGCTTCATACGATCCGATCGTATCAGCAAACGCGCCCTGCTAGGCTGCTGCCATGCGCGAAGCCCCCGTGGTCGTCTTGGTCTGTGCCGACGCGGAGTGGCGCGCGCTGCGCCGCGTGCTCGGCGACGCGCGCGAGGGGCCGACCACTCCCTATGGCGATACGTTGCTGCAGGGCGACGTGCTCTACGTACGCACCGGGTGGGGAAAGATCGCGGCGGCGGCCGCAACGCAGTACGTGCTCTCGCGCTGGTCGCCGCGGCTGCTCATCAACATCGGCACATGCGGCGGGTTCGCCGGCGAGACACGCGTGGGTGACGTGCTGCTCGTCGAGCGCACCGTGGTCTACGACATCATCGAGCAGATGACCGACCCCGACGAGGCGATCGCGCACTACAGCACGTGCCTCGATCTGAGCTGGCTGCGCGCGCCGCTTCCTATCGCGGCGGCGCGGCGCGCGCTGATGATCTCGGGCGACCGCGATCTGTTGGCCAGCGAGATCCCGACGCTGCGCGCGCGCTTCGGCGCCATCGCGGGCGACTGGGAGTCCGCCGCCATCGCGTATGTCGGCGCCCGCTCGGATGTGCGGCTGCTGGTGCTGCGCGCGGTCAGCGACGTGGTGGGCGCCAAGGGGAGCCCAGCCTACGGCGATGTGAGCCACTTCGAGGCCGAGGCCGAGCGCGTGCTGCGACCGCTGGTGGCGAGCATCCCGGGCTGGATCGCGCAGGCCGCGCGCTGACACGCACTGACTCGTAGGAGCAACCCATGCGCGACAAGCAAGCCGATCCCGCGGCCTTCTTCGACAAGAAGACAGCGACGACCTTCGACGACATCTGGGCGCCGCTGGCGCCGCTCAAGCAGGCGCTGCACCTGTTGATGCGCTTCGTGCTCGCGGAGCTGCCCGAGCAGGCGCGCGTGCTGTGCGTGGGCGCGGGCACGGGCGCTGAGCTGCTCTATCTCGCCGGCGAGTTTCCCGGCTGGCACTTCACTGCGGTGGAGCCGGCGGCGCCGATGCTCGAGGTCTGCCGCGCGCGAGTGCGCGAGGCCGGGCTGCTCGAGCGCTGCGAGCTTCATCAGGGCTATCTCGACTCGCTCGGGGAGCGCGCGCCGTTCGACGCCGCCACGAGCCTGCTGGTCTCGCAGTTTCTGCCCGATCGCGAGCAGCGCGTCGGCTTCTTCAGCGCCATGCGCGCGCGGCTGCGCAGCGGTGGGCTGCTCGTCAGCGCGGATCTCTCGTCGGACATGGCGTCGGCGGAGTATCGGGCGCTGATCGAGATCTGGCGCCGCGCGCTGCGCTTCTGCCACGTGCCCGAGGAGCGGCTCGCGCACATCGACGAGGCCTACGGCAAGAGCGTGGCGGTGCTGCCGCGCGCGGAGGTCGCTGCGCTGATCGAAGCGGCCGGCTTCAGCGCGCCGACCGTGTTTCTGCAGACGGGGCTGATCCACGCCTGGTTTGCCGAGGCGTGAGCTTCGAGGCGCTAGCTGCGTAGGGCGCGCATGCGCTCGAGGTATGGCGCCAGCGCGGGCAGCGACGCCATCAGCTCGCCGCCCACGGGCGTGCGCGAGACGTAGAGCAGCTGGCTGGCGACGGCAAAGTCGCAAAGCAGCGGCTCGGCGCCGAGCAGGAAGGGGCGGTCGTGCACGAGCGCGGCGGCGGCTTCGAGCGCGCGCGAGAGATCCGAGCGTACGTGCGCGGGGTCTTTTCTGAGCGTGCCTTGTCCGCGCAGCTGCGTGCGGATGCGGCGCTCGTAGACGGCGAAGGCAGCGCGGCCGAGCAGCCCGCGGCCGAAGGCCTGCGGCACCATCGCTTTGCCGCGCGGATCGACCCACTGAAAGTAGATCCCGAGCCAGTAGAGCGCTTCGTCGGCCCACTCCTCGAGGGCGTGACAAAGGCCGCGCTGGCGCGCGCTCTGCGGCAGGATGTGCGGCTCGGGCTGCAGCTGCTCGAGTCGATGTGCGATGTCGGTGGAGTCGCAGACGAGCTCGCCGTCGATGTCGAGCGCCGGCACCTTGCCGATGCCGCCGCGCTTCCAGACGGTGTAGATCGAGGTGCCCAGCACGTTCTGGCGCCGGTAGGCGAGCTTCTTGTGCTCGAGCACGAAGCGCACCTTGAGGCAGAAAGGCGACGGTCCCCAATCGTAGAGCGTGAGCTTCAACGCGTGGGCCTCAGCTGCCGGTGGGAACGACGGTGTTCTGTTCGACCATCAGCACGGTGCAGCCGTCGAGGGCGCTCGGGCGGTGGCGTACGCCGCGCGGCACGACCACGCCTTGCATGGGCTCGAGCACCACCGTCTCCTGTCCTTCGATGGCGATCTCGAGCCGGCCTTCGAGCACGAAGAAGAGCTCGTCCTCCGCTTCGTGGCTGTGCCAGTGAAACTCGCCCTCGAGCACGCCGATGCGGACCGCGGCGTCGTTGACGTGACAGAGCGTGCGGTTGAACCAGTGGTGGTCGCTGAGCTGCTTGGCCTCGGCGATGGAGAACTTCTGCAGCGCCGAGTAGATCGGCTGCATGGTGATGTCGTAGTCCACGGCGGCGATACTATCAGCGGCGCTGACGCATTAGCACGTGACTCGCGCGAGGCGGCGCGCTTTGATGGATGGCGCCATGACCCGCTCGCACGACACGCTCGCGTTGGCGGTAGCACAGACGGTTCCCGTGGCGGGCGACGTCGCGGCGAACCTCGAGGCGCACGTGGCGCTCGCGTCGATGGCCGCCGACGAGGGCGCCGAGCTGGTGCTCTTCGCCGAGCTGTCGCTGACCGGCTACGAGCTCGAGCGCGCCGCCGAGCTTGCGTTTTTTCCCGACGACGCGCGGCTTCATGCCCTGCGTCAGCTCGCGCGCGCGCGTGCGCTGACCATCGTCGCCGGTGCGCCGCTTCGCGTTGACGGCGCGCTCGCCATCGCGGCGCTGGCGTTCGCGCCCGACGGCTCGACCGCGATCTACACCAAGCGACACCTGGGTGCTTTCGCAGCGGCGGACAACCCGGGCGGACCTGTGCCGCCGGCGGAGGCGTCGGTCTTTTCAGCGGGCAGGCGCGATCCGTTGCTGCCCCTCGCGGGCGGGGCGATGGCGGCGTTGGCGATCTGCGCCGACGTGGGACGCGCGGAGCACGGCTCGGCGGCGGCAGCGCGTGGGGCGAGCGTCTATCTGGCCAGCATGTTCGTGATCCCGAGCGACTTGGCGCGCGACCGCGCGCGATTGCGGCAGCGCAGCCGCGAGCACGAGATGGTCGTCGCGTTCGCCAACTACGGCGGCCCGAGCGGCGGGCTGCCGGCCGCCGGCTGCAGCGCCATCTACAGCGAGCGCGGCGAGCTGCTCGGCGAGCTGGCGTCGGGCGGTGCCGGCGTCGGTGTCGCGCTGGCCCGGCGGGGCGCCGGCGCGACGGGCTGGACGTTTGTCAGGTGCTAGCAGCCCATTGTCAACGGGCTGCTAGGCGGCGTTGGTCAGCTTGGCGGCGCAGGCTCTGAGGTGGACGTCGATCTTGCAGATGTGTCCCACCAGCCACTTGGACGAGACGTTGTAGAGGTCGACCAGCAGCTGCTCGCTCGGCCCTTCCTGCTGCAGGCGCTTTTCGAAGGACAGCACGCCCTCCCAGAACTTCTTGTGCGCCTCCTTGTTGGCCTCGGTGGCGGCGCACTGGCCGCGCGACATGCACATCTCTTCGTACGTGAAGTGGTTCTGCACGTAGCTCTTGAGGAAGGCCATGGTCTCGGGCAGCTCGGCGACGCCGGTGCCGTCGGCGATCTGCTGCTCGAGCTTGTTGACGGCGTCGAAGAGGGTCTGATGTTGGTGATCGACCTGGGGGACGCCGGTAGCGTACTGGTCGCTCCACGTGATCGGCATCTGGGGTGCTCCTTGGTTTGCCCAGATTACATCGACTGCCCGCGGGCAGACTTTAGCCGCTAGGCTCGACAAATGGACTGCTCGAGAGTTGCGACGATCATCGCTGTGGCGCTGCTAGCGAGCGTGGGATGCGCCCACAGCAGCGTGGAGCTGGCGGCCAAGGGGCGTCTCGGCGAAGCATGTGCGGCAGCGCCGACTTACGGCTGGCGTGACGTGAACAAGCGCAGCGAGACGGCGAGCGTGCTGCGCGCGCTGCGTCAGCGCACGCGCGTGCAGATCGCGCTGCACGCCTACACGCCTGACGAGATCAAGGCCCAGGTGGGGACGATCCCGGTGCGGCTCGCCAGCGAGAGCCTGCTGTTGCGGCTGACGGTCACGCCGCGCGCGCTTCCCGGCGCATCGGTGAGCGTGTCGGTCTCGCGCATGCGCGTCGGCGACCAGCTCTACCGCGACGGTTGGCCTGCTGACGTGGCCGACCTCTACCAGGTGCCCGAGCGCATCAAGCACGTCTATCTCAAGGGCGGCGCGCAGATCGCGCACCTGCTCGAGCGCCTCTTCCGCGGCGCGGCGGCGCGCGCGAGCAAGGCGCTGCTCGGCAGGAACTTCGTCCCGCCGCTGAAAGACGTCACGGTCGTGATCCCGGGACGTGCCGATGCCGAGCAGACGGTTCGCGCCACGCGGTCGCGGCTCGAGGCGCTGGCGCGCGACCGCAAGTCGGCCGAGAGGCGACGCTGTGCGGTGGGCCAGCGCTGCAGCTGGCTCGAGCTTCTGACGCGCGAGGCGTACCGCAGCACGGGCCACGCGATCATGCCCAGTCAGACGCTGCGCATCGACGTCGCCTACCACTTCGGCAAGACGCGTTGCCTGCTGGCGGACCGCTACCTGGTGACCATCGCCAACGGCGGCGCGATGCTCGCCGAGCGCATCAACACGACGCTGGGTGCGGCGCGATCGCTGAGCGCGCTCGCGGGGCGCGGTGAAAAGGGCGGCGCCTGTCTTTCGACCAGCGGCGTGGCGCGCCACTGCGCGCCGGGGCTCAGCTGCCGCGAGGGGCGCTGCCGCGCGGGCGCGAGGTGAGTTACTTCAGGGCTTGAACGGATTGATCTCGTCGGTGGGCGACTCGCCGCGCGTGGCGAGCACGATCGCCGTCACCGTGCCGCCGACCACCGCGGCGCCGATGGCGGTCCAGAACCACCAGCGCTGGTAGAAGCGGCGCGCCGCGCGCGGCTTGGGCGCGAAGCCGTCGAGCATGCGATCGAAGGCGACGCGCAGCGACTTGTCGTCGCTCTTGGTCAGCACCTGCTGCCAGCTGCCCTGGCGCGTGCCGCTCTGCGTCTCGTAGACGGTGAGGCGCAAGATCAGCGTCTCGGCGAGGCGGCCGAAGCGCGGCGCGAGGATGCGCGGCGCGCCGACGCGCTTGCCGACATCGACGAGGCAGGCGGCGTCGTCGACGCAGCTCTGGTCGCGGCCGGCGAGCGCCTTGCCCAGATCGGCGCCGGTGACGAGCTCGAGCTGGCGGCCGTCGCGCAAGCGCGCGCGCAGCAGCGCGTCGAGGCGCGCGCGCTCGGCGGCTTCGACGTTGAGCGCGCGGCTGGGCAGCACGCCGAGCCGCACGTGCTGCTGCTCCTGCTGCTGCTGTGCGGCGGCGCGAGCGGGCGCCAGCAGCGCATACGACGCCAGCAGCAGCGAGAGGATCAGGGTCTGCGGGCTCGTGCAGCGCATCGCCGCAGAGCATGCCATCGCAAAATGCGTGGGGGGTATTCGAAAAGAGGTCAGGCTGTTGCCTCGGCGCAACAGGATCACGGCGCCCTAGCGGCGGCACGCACCTTGCTCGTCGCAGCGGCTCGCTGGGCGATCCCGCGAGGAGCGTGACGGATGACGCGACAGATGACGCCATCGAGGACAAAAACCGCGGCCGTGCTGCTCGCCGCGCTAGCGCTGAGCGCCTGGAGCTGCGGCGGCGACGAGGTCGCGCCCGATCCCAGCGACCAGCTGGGCGGCAAAGCCGACCGCAGCGACCCGCCCGATCCGCCCGCGCCCGCGTGCGGCAGCTGCCAGAACCCGTGCGAGGGCGAGGCGACCTGCGCGCCCGAGACGCCAGCGCCCGACTCGTTGCCCGGCGCTTCGATCAACGGCTTTTCGCTCGGTGGCTTCGAGTACTGGCCCTACAAAGAGTCGCAGCCGCTGTATCCCGACAAGATCGGCTGGGGCTACAGCGCGGGCAGCGATCCCGCGCGCGCCTGCATGGCCGAGGCGCACGCGCGACTGCGCAAGATTCTCGAAGACCCGCCGCAGGCGCTGCTCGACCTGCGCGAAAAGCACGGCGTGCGCTCGTTCTTCAACTGGAACAACGACTACACCGGCGCCGCGCGCGACGCGATGGCCTACCGCCGTGACCTGTGGCTCTATCGCAGCTCGTTGATCAAGTGGATCAGCGAAACCAACCGCGACGGGCGCTGCGTGCTGCCCGACCGCGCCGCCCTCGAGCGCTTCGCCAAGCGCTGCCTCGACAGCTATCCCAGCTGCTAGCGCCGCGCGCTAGCGCGAGCGAGCGCTACACGACGGGGCGCGCGGTGCGCCAGCGGCGCGTGAAGGCGCGCTCGAAGCGGCTCGCCGCCTCGCTGTCGAGCACGGCGTCGATCTCGCGGCGGCGCGTGGGCGCGACGAGCAAGCCCAGCCGGCGCGCGCGGTCCTTCGGGTCGTAGAGCACCGTCTCGAGCGCGAAGTCGAAGGCGCTCGCGTCGGTGACACGGATCTCGAGGTCGCCTTGGCCGGGCGTGTCGCCGTTGGCCGCGGTGGCCGCGGGCGTCGCCGTCGTCTCGTTCACATCGCCCTCGGGTGTCAGCGCCGCGCGCAGCTTGGCGGCGCGTCGCTGCATCCGCGCCGTGTCGGGCAACAGGTAGCGGTAGCGCGTGCCGGAGGCGATGTTGGCGCGCACGACCGCGAGCACCTGCGGGAGCGCGAGGTCGACACCGAGGTCGGGCGTCATGACCCACACCGCGCGCGCGCGGCGCTCGCGGCGCAGCTTGCGCTCGAGCGTCCAGACCAAGCCGAGGCGCGATGCGCCGACGAAGGCAGCGAGGCTTTCGTGATGGGTCTCGAGCTCGGCGGTGACCTCCGAGACGAGCGCCTGCAGACGCGCGCGTGCGGCGCCCGCGTCGGCGGCCAGCGCGGCGAGCTCGCTCTCGGCAAGCGCCGCTTCGCCTGGGTCGTCCGAGAGCAGCGCCAGCGCGTCGCGCTCGACGCCGAGGGCGCTGGCCAGATGTGAGAGCAGCGCTTCGGAAGGGAGCATCGCGCCCGACTCCACGCGCGAGATCATGCTGTTGCCGCTGAGCCCGCACTGCGCGGCGAGCTGCGCCTGCGTCAGACCGATGCGCTTTCTGAGGCCGCGGATTTGCTTGCCGAGGTGCGACACGCCGTCAGCATAGTATGCGTTCACGTGTCCCTCAATATGACCCGCCCGTGCATCGGACTGTTCAGGCGGACCCGAGGACGCTAGGTTGTCAGGGCCGTGACAAAGCCCTCGATCGACGCGCTCGAAGCGCAGCTCGCCGCGACGCCACCCGAGCAGGGTCTCGCCCACATCGACGCGCTCAACGCGCTGGCCTGGGCGCTGCGCTTCGAGGAGACCGAACGCGCGCACGCGATGGCCACCGAGGCGCGCGCGCGCTCGCAGGCGCAGCACTACGCGCTCGGCGAGGCACGCGCGTTGCGCACCATCGGCATGACCATCACCGACATGGACAGCCTCCACCGCGTGTTCGAGATCGCCGAGGAAGCCAAGCGCCTCTTCGACGTGGCGGGCGACCCCGCGGGACGTGCCGCCTCGCGCGACTTTCTGGCCAGCATCTACGAGCACGTCGGCGACTACTCCACGGGTCTGCAGCTGGCGCTCGACGCGCTGACCATCGCGCGCGAGCTGGGCGACCCGATCCGCCAGGGCTACGCGTTGAGCAGCGTGGGCGGCATCCTCGCCGCGGCGGGCGAAAACGAGGCTGCCGTCGGGCACCTCGAGGAGGCGCTGGCACTGTTCGAGGGGCAGGGCGACGATGCCGGCGCGACGACGATCTGCAACCGTCTCTCAAAGGTGTTGCGCGGGCTCGGCCGCAACGCGGACTCGCTGGCCTACGCGGTGCGCGTGCGCGAGGTCGCGGAGGCCAACAACGACGAGACGGTGCGCTTGATGGCGCTCGGCGTGATGGCCGAGATCGCGGCAGACGAAGGGCGCCTCGACGAGGCCGTCGCCCGCTACCGCGACGCGCTCGACGAGGCGTGGGTCGACGAGCCAGTGCGTACGCTGCTCGGCACATCGCTGCAGGTCGAGATGGGCAAGGTGCTGCTCGAGCTCGACCGTGTCGACGAGGCCGAGCGCGAGCTCGAGGACGCGCTGCGCCGCAGCGAGGGCGAGTCGGTGTCCATCATCGCCGAGGCCAGTGCACAGGAAGCGCTCGCCACGCTGCGCGAACGGCAGGGGCGCCCGGCCGAGGCGCTGACGCACTTTCGTCGCGGACAGACGCTGCGCCAGCAGATCGCGGCGCGCGAGGCGCGCGACAAGCTTGCGCTGGTGGAGGCGCGCGCGGCCACCGAGGCGGCGCGCAAAGAGGCCGAGCTCCAGCGGCTGCGCTACGCCGAGCTTCACAGCATGCAGGCCAAGCTCGTCGAGGCCGAGAAGATGGCGCTGCTCGGCAAGCTCGCGGCCGGCACGGCGCACGAGATCAACACGCCGCTGGCGGTGCTGCGCAGCAACATCGAGCTGATCGGCAAAGGCAGCGCGCGGCTCGCGGAGCGGCTGCGTGAAGGCGCCGACGCCACGGCACAGATCGAGCGCCTCGCGGCGTTGATCGAATCGTCGAGCGCGACGATGCACGATGCCATGCAGCGCATCGCCGACATCGCGCGCAGCTTCGGTCGCTTCAGCCGGCTCGATCAGGCCGAGCGACAGGCCTTCGACGTGCGCGAAGGGCTCGAGAGCGCCATCTCGCTGCTCGAGCCGACGGTCTCGCGCGACATCCGCTGGCAGCGGCGCTTCGACGATGATCTGCCGCGCGTGGCCGCCTGGCCGCGCGAGCTCAACCACGCCTTCTTCACCGTGCTGCGCAACGCCGCCGAGGCGATCGAAGGCGAAGGGCACGTGACCGTCGAGGCGCGCGCAGGTGACGGCGAGGTCATCGTGCGCGTCGCCGACAGCGGACGCGGGATGGACGAGACGCTGGCGCAGGCGCTGTTCGACGTGGCCTGGTCACATAGCGGCGATCGCACGAGCATGCGCCTCGGCCTGTCGGCAGCCTACGCGACGATGCAGAAGCACGGCGGCGCGATCGAGGTCGACAGCCGCGAGCGCGAGGGCACGACGGTGACCTTTCGCCTGCCCATCGTCTGAACGCTGCTGCGAAGGTATCGGGCAGCGGCTGGCCATCGGCTCAGCGCGCCCTCAGAGAATCTCTGAATTCAGCGAAATTTCGCACCAAACAGCGGATTCTTTGCTGGCCGTCGCCCGCGCGCCTGTTATCTAGATAAGCGGTCGTGACGGGGGTTGACCCATGACGTTTGACGGAATGAAGGTCTTTTCGGCAACCAAAGCGCGCGAACGGCAAGAGCTTGGTGAGAGCGTGACGCAGTGGCTGCGCGATCATCCGGAGCTCGAGATCGTCGACAAGATCGTCACGCAGAGCTCCGACCAGGCCTTTCACTGTGTGAGCGTCGCGCTGTTCTACGTGCGGCGCGAACGCTCTGTCTGACCGAGCGCCTGGCGCTCACATCACGCGCGGCAGATCCGCCGGATCGGGCAGGCCATCCTTGTTGGGCGGCGGGTCGCCGAGCGGCTGATCGTCGTTGAAGTCGGCGCCCGGTTTGCCGCCGCTTCCCGGTGCGCCGTTTCCCGGCGTGTCACCGCGCGGCTGGTTGTCGTTGAAGTCGTTGCCGGGCGTGTTGCCACCCGGTGTGCCGCCGGGCGGCTGGTTGTCGTTGAAGTCCGGGTTGCCGCCGCCAGGCGTACCGTCCGGTGGCGAGAGCGGTCCTGGCGACGTGCTGGGCGGCGGCACGCAGCGATGGCCTTCGCGGCTATGGCTCGGCTGGGCGAAGGTCAGGATCAGGTTGCCCGCGTTGGAGATCGTGTTGGCGAACAGCGCACCCTCGAAGGTGACGTTGCCGGCGACCTCGATGTTGGCGCGCGGCGCGTAGATCGCCCCGCGGAAGCGCTTATTGCCGAGGTGCCGAATGGTCACCGTATCGCGGCCGCCGACGTAGAGCCTGAAGGCCGCTGGGTGGTAGCGCTGGCCGACCTCCACGTTGCCCACCGAGGCGACGTTGCCGGCGACGTACACGTCGACCGTCGATCCCTCGGTCATCTGAAAGCGCTCGTTGCCGACGAACTGCATGTCGCCGTCGACGTAGATGCGAACCGCGCCGTTGGCGAGGATATGCGCGTTGCCTAGGCCGGCGGCGCTGGCGAAGTAGTAGCGGCCGCTGTTGAGCACCAGCCGCGGCTTGGCGAACAGCTCGGGGCGCGCGGCGAGACCGGCAGACGCGTTGTCGTTGCTCGCGCGCGCGGCGGCGACCTCGGCGGCGACATCGAGCCCGTCGCTGCCGCAGGCGC
>JAGQIK010000176.1 GCA_020431405.1 Myxococcales bacterium | reverse complement strand
TGCCGCGCATGAGGGCCTCTCGGTCATCGACCTCGCAGATGAGGTGGATGTGGTTGCGCTGCACGGCGTAGTGGCACAGCCGAAAGCCGTCGCGTTCTTTTCCCTTGGCGAAGGCAAACCACAGCGCGCGCATGCAGCGCGAGGTGCGTAGGTTCGAGATGTCGTCGACAAATCGCATCGTGATGTGCACGGCGCCCTGGGTCGCGAGCGAGGGCGCGTCACGCCGGCGATGGGGCACGCCAGCTCTACCGTCAGCGGCGGTAGAGCGTCTGCCTGCGCCCTTTCGCGCGCCGCCCCAGCCGTTTGGGAACGTGATTGGAAGTTGCTTGCTGCGGCGAGCCATCTTGAAAAGGCTAACATATGGCAAATGCCAAGGCAAGCAGATACCATCCTCCGCGCGCCCGAATTCGCCGCGGACGACTGCTCCGCGGCCGGCGAGTCGCGCAGGTGCTACTTACGCGGGCCCGCCACGCTCCACGCCTGCAACTCGGCCCGCAGTCCAAGACGACAGTCCATCAGCGCCGCGCCCGCCAACGCCCGCGTACGCACAACGCCCCGAGGCGTCTCGCCACGGCCCGCGAAAGGCACGCCCGCAGTGTCTCCCACATCCGCCAACTGCGCCAAACGCCCGCAGGCCGCCAGCCTCCCCTCTCCCCTCTCAGCCCAGCCGCGCCCGAACGCGCCCCTAACCACTAACGCAGGAGGCGTCCTCCCACGCTCGCGCCCCTCCACGCTCCCCGGCGTTCAGCAGACTAGAGCACCCGTACGCGCAGCTAGCGTGCGTGCAGCGCGAAGAACCGGGGGTAGTAGAGCGACTGGTCGGCGACGAGGGTGGCGAAGTCGCGGTGGTTGGTGGCGTAGGTGATCAGCACGGCGCCGTCGGGCGTGACGAGTGAGGCGTGTGCCTTGGCGGCGTAGACGAGCACGCCGTCGCGCGCGCTCTCGTCGGGGCGTGCGATCGCCGTTGGTGCGTCGAAGGGGCCGGTGAGCCGAGGCGCGCGGCGTAGGCCGATGCTGGTCTGGCCGAAGCCGATGGTGTGCACCATCACGACGCCGCCGCCGTCGTTGGGGTCGCGATGTACGGACAGCTCGGTCTGGGCTGCCGTGGCGACCAGACGCGGTCGGCCCGCGCTGCGCAGCAACTCCGCTTGGCCGCGAAACGTCGCGCCGTCCCACCATTGGGGATCGCCGAGGTCGCCGCGCTGCGCACGCTCGAGCGGCCAGCGCGCCAGATAGACATCGTGGTTTCCGGGCTCGACGACGGCGTAGTTGTAGACGTAGCCGCCGTCGACCAGCAGCGCGCCGGTGCCGAGCAGCACGCCCCAGGGCGTCGCGGGCAGCTCGATGCGTTGGGTGCTCCAGCTGCTGGGGTCGTCGTGGGCGCCGGGCGACATCAGGCGCGCCTCGCTCGCGACGGCACGAAATCCGAGCGCGTCGCCGGGCTGCTTCTCGAGCTCGAAGAGTGTCAGCAGCAGCAGCGACGGTGAAAGCTGCGCCGCGGGGCCCGGCCAGTACCAGCGCTCGCCGCGCGAGGCGAAAAATGCGCTCGGCGCGGCGTCGTTGCCGCCGTGAAAGAAGCGCATGCTGGCCTCGCGCACGTCGACGCCGCGCTGCAGGCCAAGCGTGTTGCGGACCAGCTTCGACTTGGCGCGCGAGCGCGAGGCGTCGAGGGCGATGAAGCTGTCGCCGAACAGCCAGAGTCTGCGCTCTGCGTCGATGGGCACCGAGTACGCCGCATCGCCGCCGAGCCAGCGCGCATCGCCGCGAAAGAGCCGATCGCCGGCCGGGTAGGGCGCCGCGCCGAGCCCCGCTACAGCTACGGCGGCTGCCGGCGGCGGACAGCACGCCGCGAGCAGCAGCACGAGCACCAGCGTGCCGACGTTAGCGATACGGATCGTCGCCGCCGACATCGACGAGCTCGGTCATGTACTGCGGACCGATCGGGATGTTCTCGACGTCGACGCAGCGAAACTGCACGTCGCCGCAGCCGCGGCAGATGTAGGCCTCGAGCAGCCCGAGCCCCGCCGACTCGATGGCGAGGTACTTGGCGTAACGCATCACCCAACCCTCGTGCAGGTCGGGACGGTAGGTGACGTACATCGGCGCCGAGACCTGGCCGTTGAGCTCGCCCGCGCGGTCGGTGGAGTGCTCGCGCAGGATCGCGCGGATGAACTGCTGGCCGTTGCAGGCCCCGCACGGGCGCTGGCGCCGCGTCGCTGGCGGCATCGGGATCAGACCCAGCCTCCTCGCGCACGCATCGCACGTCTGCATCTTGATGTATGGCTCGCCGGCGAGCGTCGTGTTCTTGCAGATCGAACAGAGTGCCATGGGCGCAAGTATGCACCATGCCGCGGCTCCGACGTTGATGCACACGCGATCGTCTTCTTCGCGCTAGGCTGCGCGGCGAGTCGTGTCCGCCCGCAGCTACACAGCCCCGCTCGTCGCCCTCGCGCTGCCCGCGCTGGTGCTCGCGCTCGTCGCCTGGCGCTACTCGGCGCCCGCGCCGCGGCCTGCGGCGAGCACACCGGCGAGCGCGTTTTCGGGCGAGCGCGCGCTGGCGCAGCTTCGCGCGCTGCTCGGCAGCACACCGCGGCCGCATCCGGTCGGGTCGGCCGAGAGCGCGGCCGTGCGCACGCGCCTCGTCGCGCGCCTGCGCGCCCTCGGCCTGGCGCCGCGCGTGC
>JAGQIK010000175.1 GCA_020431405.1 Myxococcales bacterium | reverse complement strand
CGTATGAGGTCTCGCGGGTGGTCGCCGAAGACCGCCTGCTGCCCGCCGTGCGCGCCCTGGCCGACGGCGAAACCCTCGTAGCCTGTGGGTTTTCGTGCCGTCATCAAGTCGAGGACCTGGCGGCGCTGCGCCCGCTGCACCTCGCCGAGGCGGCAGCCGCTCTGCTTCGCGTGTGATTTTTCTCACAGTTGGGGATGGCCGGCGCCCGCGCTTCGTACCAACACGGCGGCGAGGCCCAAACGCGCGCGGAGAAGCCCATGGCTGAGAAACGAGAGCTGTCGGTCACGACGACGATCAAGGCGACGCCGTCGGCCGTCTGGGTCGTGCTCACCGATACGCCCTGCTATCCCGACTGGGACCCGCAGTGCGACGCGGTCGAAGGCGATGTCGCCCTCGGCCACAAGATCCGCACCTACTCCACGCTCGATTCTGGCCGCGGCTTTCGCGTCACGGAGCTGGTCCCCGGCCAGCGCATGACCTGGGAGAGCGCGGTGCCGCTCGGGTTGCTGCGCGACGTACGCACCTTCACGCTGCGCCGCGTCGGCGAGGGCGCCACCGAGCTGACCGTGCGGCACGTGCGCAGCGGGCCGCTGCTGCGGCTCAAGAGCAACGCGCTGCCGGCGTCGTCCGAGGCGCTCGAGCGCTTCGCCGAGGCGCTCAAGGCACGCAGCGAAGGCAGCGCGCTCGCCGCCGCCGCCGTCTGACGTCAGCTACAGCTCGACGACCAAGGCGTAGTGATCGGAGAGCGGCGCGCCTGACGGGCCCTCGAAACGATCGACCCACGCGCCGTGAGCCTCGAGCGGCTCGACCTCGGCCGACGCGACCTCGTCGAACATCAGCGCGTAGTCGAGGCGCTGCACGAGCAGATCGGTCTCGCTGTCTCCGTCGGGGATCGCGTCGTTGTTGGGTGGGTCCCAGGTGATGCCGCCGTCGTCGTTGAGGGCGCGGTAGACGTCGCGCGGCCGGCCGAGCATGCGTCGCATGGTCTCGTACTCGGCGGTGGGCGACCCATCACGCTCGGCGACGACGTTGAAGTCGCCCACCAACAGCACGCTCACCAGCGCCCCGCTCAGCTCGCGCCCCCAGCGCGCCGCGTACGGCACGAAGCGCGCGATCTGGCTCAGCTGGTCGGCGCGGATCTCGGCGTGCTCGCCGACAGAGCGATAGTCCGACTGCAGGTGCGTGTTGCAGAGCACCAGCGGCGCGTGCTCGGCGTCGCGCTCCACCAGCGTGGCGATCACGCCTTTGTCGGCGAGGCGGTCCCAGCTGCGCGCGGCGTTGAACTGCTCGAAGATCGGCGTGCCGAGCAGCGGCAGTCGGCTCGCGATAAAGAGCCCGCTGTCGAGGTTGAGCGTGCGCCCGTCGCCGCTCTTGAGCAGCCGGTAAGGAAACAGCGGCCGCAAGAGATGCGAGACGAACGTGCGCAGGCGGCCCGAGAAGAGCTCCTGCAAGCAGACGATGTCGTAGCCGGGATCGGCGTCGAGGATGCGGTTGCAGATCTCCGCTGCACGCCTCAGCTCGGCCTTGGTTCGGCCGGGACGCGGCGGCAGCATGCCGACGTTGTAGCTCAGCACCCGAAGACGCGCACCCGCGCGCGCGCGCGGCCTCGCGTCGGCGGACGTGTAGCGCAAGAAGCGCTCGGAAAACGGGATACTGGCTCTCATCGGCGACTCGGGGGTGACCCTTCAACCATAGCGCACGGACGCGAGACTGGCCCGCGACTTCGACGCCGCTAGACGCCTAGCGCGCGCGGCGCGCGCCGGGCGCGCAGCGATGCTTGGCGGGCGGGCCGAGCCGGAAGGGGCGATCGGCGCGCCAGGCGAAGGGCACCTCGCGCCAGATCTCGGCCATCAGCTCGCAGTAGCTGCGCGAGAGCACGCCGAGGTCCCAGACGAGGCTGTCGCCCAGCTCGGTGGCGACGTAGACGCGCTGGCGCTGCACGCGCAAGTAGACCACCGGGCCATGAAGGCGCGCGCTGGCGAGCTGGCGACCGCTGTCGATGTCCCACAGCGCCACGGTGCCGTCGGCATATCCCGTGACGAGCGTGTTGTGCGGTCCGGCGAGCAGCCGCTCCACCGCCGAGACGGTGGGCCGCTGCGAGCCGACGTTGCCCAGACGTCGCCCGTCACGCGCGCTGCGAAGCTCGACGCTGCCGTCGCCGAAGCCCACCACGAGCTTGTCGTCGCCGCGCGGCATCACGCAGCTGACGCCGAGGCCGAGCGCGATCGGACGCCGCCGCTGAGCCGGCCGGCCTTGGCGCGAGAGATCGACGACCTCGACGCCCTCGCCGCGCACGATCCACAGCGCGCGGCCGGCGCGCGCGGCGCCGATGGCGCGCGCACCGCGGCCAACCAGCTCGAGCGGCGCGCTGCCCGGTGCGAGCACGCGCACGGCG
>JAGQIK010000174.1 GCA_020431405.1 Myxococcales bacterium | reverse complement strand
TTGAACTTGATCTGCTCGGTGAGCTTGTCGGTGCCGATGTTCTTGAGCAGCAGCGGGCCGCGTGGGAAGCGCTTGAGCGCGAGGAAGCCGCGCAGGCGCGGATAGAGGTTGATCGGGCTGCCCGAGACGAAGCTGATCGCAGCGCCGCGCTTTCGCAGGCGCTGGTAGAGCGCCGGGGCGCCGCGATAGGTCTTGAGCTTGTAGAAGTTGGACGTGATCGTCTTCCACACCATACGCAGCTTTCGCTTCACGCCGGTCTGCAGCACAGTGTCGTCGATGTCGCTGATGACGAGCGTGCGCGGCGCAGCGGGGTAGACCAGCAGGCGGCCGTCGATGGAGCGCTGCCTGCGGCGCCGCTCGAGGCCGAGGGCGCGACCGCTAACGCGATGCGAGCCGACGGGCAGCGGGCCGGGCACGTCGACGGCAAAGAGGCCTTCTTTGTCGGCCCGGACGCGGTAGGTCTTGCCGAGGATGGTGAGCTCGACGCGCGCGTAGGGCAGCTCGTCGGACTCGAGCAGCTTGATGCTGCGGCGAAACCGGCGCCAGCGCGACTCGTTGGGTCGCGGGTTATCGAGCCCCTCGTCCTCGAGCACGCGACCCCACACGCGCGCGCGCCGCGTGGTGCCGATGCCGTCGTAGATCAGCACCGCGACGGGGTCCTTGGCGGCCGCGGTGCGCTGCGTGCTGCACAGCAGCGCGGCGGCGAGGACGGCGGTCAGAGCGGTACGGCCGGACACGTGCGCAAAGATAGCACCGCCGGCGTCGTGATACTCTGGGTGCAGCCAAGGAGCGTGGCCAATGTGTCTGATCTGTCTCGAGTTCGAAAAGCAACGGATGTCGGTGCGCGAGGCCAAGCTGGCGCTCGGTGAGATGCGCACCACCATCGGGCGGGCGCACGCGCGCGAGGTCGAAGGGCTGATCGCGCGCGCCGAGGCCGAGGCCGAAGCCGCGCAGACAGCGCCTGCCGCGCCGGCCGCGCCGGCCGCAGCGCCCGCTGCCGCGCCGGCGGACGAGCAAGATGACTAGACCACTCGTGGTGGCGGTGGCGGTGATCGCTGCTGCCGCCGCGGCGGGTGGGTGCAGCAAGACGAAGGGCTCGTCGGGCGCGGGCTCGGCGGGCGCGGGCTCGAGCGCGGCTTCGGGTTCGGCTTCGGGTTCGGCTTCGGCCTCGGGTTCGGCTTCGGCCTCGGCTTCGGCTTCGGCTTCGGCTTCGGCTTCGGCTTCGGCTTCGGGTTCGGCCTCGGGTTCGGCTTCGGGTTCGGCTTCGGGCACGGGCACGGGCGCGGGCTCCGCGAGCAGCGCCGTGCCGAGGCCCGGCAAGGCCGAGATCAAGGCCACCAACAAGCGGCCCGGCACCCGCGTGATTCAGAAGCTGGCCGCCAAGGTGGCGCTGGGCGTGCGCGCGCACGACTCGGGCAAACCGCTGGGCGGCACGCGTTGGGTCAGCGCGATCTCGGGACGCAAGAAGAAGGGCGAGCCGTTCACCACCTGGCTGGTGCTGCTCGACGAGGTCGACGGCCAATGGAAGCTGCTCGGCAGCACCGAGGTGGCCTCGCAGAAACGCGACGA
Organism: Myxococcales bacterium; assembly: GCA_020431405.1. Taxonomy (GTDB): domain Bacteria; phylum Myxococcota_A; class Polyangia; genus JAGQIK01. The sequence continues at coordinate 2,256 of JAGQIK010000174.1, read as the reverse complement.
CTCGGGGCAGTGTCCGGCGCGCCTGCCGGTGAGCATCTTCACCAGCGACTACGACTGGGACGGAAAGCCCGAGGTGCTGATCCGCTATCGCACCTGCAGCATCGAGCCCGCGGTCGGCGAGTCTGACAACACGTACATGCTGATCTACAACGCCCACGGCGCACTGCGCGAGGCGCTGCCCCACGCCGAGCTGCAGGCGAGCGCCGGCTCGGGCGGCACGCGGGTCAAGACCAGCTACGTCGACGTCAACAAGGACGGCTTTCCCGACGTGCGCATCGAGACCACGTCGCAGGGCACGTGGGCCGACGCCAAAGGCAACAACACCAGCGTGCTGGTGTACTTCTACGATCCCAAGGCCGACCGCTACGCGCTCGCGAAGAAGAAGCGCAACAAGCGCAAGCGCGACAAGTAGCGAAGCAGCGGCTAGGGCGTCTTCTCGACGCGCTTCGCTTCCTTCTTGAAGGCTTCGCTCAGCATCTTGAACATCGCGTTGGCCGCGTCGCGCGCGTTCTTGTTCTTGCCCAGCTTCTCCAGCGCGTCGACGACGAACTTGTCGAGGCGGTGCTGCAGGTCGGGCGACATCGGCACGCGGCGCTGCACGCCACCGCCGACGCCAACGCTGGCGCGCGCGCTGCCTGCCGCGGCCCCGCGCTCCATCTGAGCCACGCGGGCCGACAGCGCCTCGACCTGCTTTTCGAGCTTGTTGATCGTCTCGGTGAGCTGCTTGCCCAGGCGCAGCGTGTTCTTCTCGAGCCGCTCGAGCTTCTGCGCCGTCTCCGCGCTACCGCCGCCGCCCTGGCAAGCGCCGAGGCCGACGAGGACCGAAATGCCTGTAATCAAAACGATAGATTGCCGCATCTGATCCCTCCGTGGGCGCTGCTGTCCAACACTACTGCCACTACGCTGCTTACGTTCATTGCGCCTCGTTCTTCCTCGCCGCGCTGCTACGATGCCGTGGCCATGCCAACCGTCTGCGACGACCATACGCTGACCCGCGACGCGATCGACGAGCTCGCCCAGCCGCGATGAAGCGTGTCGACGCCGACGACCCGCGCGACGTCTACTCGCAGCGACGCGCGCGCATCGCCGCCGACGTCGCCGCGCTCGAGCGCGACGACGCGCGCATCGCCAACGTCCGTCTCGTCGTGTTCGCGGTGGCACTCGCCATCGCGATCGCGCGCTGGGGCTTCTCGGCGCTGCACGCCGCCTGGCTCGCCGCGCCCGCACTGGTCTTCGTCGCGCTGATGATCGTGCACGAGCGCACGCTGCGACGCCTCGCCCGCGCGCGCGCTGCCCTCGCCTACTACGACGCCGGGCTGCGCCGACTCGACGGCACCTGGCGCGGCGAAGGCACGCCCGGCGCGGTCTCGCTCGCCGACGTCGACGACGATCATCCCTTCGCCGCCGATCTCGATCCCTTCGGCGAGGGCTCGCTCTTTCAGCGCCTCTGTCGCGCCCGCACGCGCGCCGGCGAGAAGATGCTCGCGCGCTGGCTCGCGACGCCCGACACCGACGACGACGATGTCGGCGAGCGTCTCGCCGATCGCCAGCGCGCCATCGACCCGCTGCGCGGCGCGCTCGACCTGCGCGAGCGGCTCGCGCTCGTCGGCAGCACGCTGCGCGCCGGGGTCGAGCCCGAGCGCCTCACCGGCTGGGGCAGCGCGCCGCAGCTTCCGATCACCGCCAAGCGCACCGCCACGCTGGCGCTGCTGTTGCCCACGCTGCTCGGCCCGCTCGCGCTCGGCTTGCTGATGGCCGGGCTCTCGCCGCTGTGGCCGCTGGCCGACTGCCTGACGAAGGCAGTGCTGGACTGGAGCAACGGCGAAGCGCAAGACGATGCCACGTTGATTATCGTGGAACGCGCCGGCCCCTAGCCCCCGAAGGCACTTCGGTGTCGGCGGTGCGTCCGGGCCCCGCAGCCTATAATGACTGCGGGAGGCTTATCCATGATGCGCAGATTCTTTCTGGTCGCGGTCGCGCTGTTTGCGGTGGCGGCCACCCACGGCACATTCGCCTCTGACGATCGGGCACAGAAACAGAACGCCGTCCGCGAGCCCGACGTCATCTTCGTCCCCACCCCCCAATCGGTGGTGGACGCCATGTTGAAGCTGGCCAAGGTCGGCAAGAACGATGTGGTCTACGACCTCGGCTGTGGTGATGGCCGTATCGTGATCACCGCCGCCAGGCAGTTCGGGGCCCGCGGCGTAGGGATCGACATCGACCCGCAGCGAATCTAGGAGTCGAACGCCAACGCGG
>JAGQIK010000173.1 GCA_020431405.1 Myxococcales bacterium | reverse complement strand
GCCGCCATCGCGTTGGAGGCAGGCGCCGCGCGCGCGGCCTTGACCTTGGCGGCCGGCGCGGCCCGGGCGCCGAGCTGCGCGGCGATGATGCGCTGCACGGCGGCATCCGCCGCCTTGTCGGCATCCATGTTCTCGAACGCGCTCGTGTGGCGCGCGCCATCCGTGCGCGGCACGTCGGCGAGCGACTTGCCGCCCTGATCGCGGATGTCGACCGTCGCCACCATCGACAGGCCGATGCGCAAGGGGTGGGCGGCGAGTTCCTTCGGGTCGAGCTCGACACGCACCGGCACGCGCTGCACGACCTTGATCCAGTTGCCGGTCGCGTTCTGTGCCGGCAGCAGCGAGAACGCCGAGCCGGTGCCCGCGCCGAGGCCGGCGACGCGGCCGTGGAACTCGACGTCGCTGCCGTAGAGGTCGGCGACGAGCGTCACCGGCTGGCCGATGCGCAGGCGACGCAGCTGCGGCTCCTTGAAGTTCGCATCGACCCACACCTGCTCGAGCGGCACGAGCGACATCAGCGGCGCGCCGGCCTGCACGCGCTGGCCGAGCTGCACGCTGCGGCGCGCGACGGTCCCGTCCACCGGCGCCGGCAGGTCGACGCGGCGCAGCGCGAGGTAGGCCTCGCGCACGCGCGCCGCGGCACGCTGCACCGCCGGATGCTGATCGACGCCGACGCCGCTCGTCATCACCTGGTTCGACGCGAGCTGCTCGCGCGCGGCGACGACCGCCGACTGCGCCGCGGCGAGCACGCTCCTGGCGACTGCGAGCTGCGACATGCTGTGGTTGAACTCCTCCTTGCCGACGGCGCCGGTCGCGAGCAGCGGCTGGCGGCGCGCGACGTCGTCCTGCGCGCGCTGCACGTCGCTCTGCGCGCGCGTCACGTCGGCCTCGCGCAGCGCGACCTGCGCCTGCAGCGTCGAGTTGTTCGCGTACAGCGTGCGCACCTCGCGCACCGTCTGCGCGAGCTGCGCCTCGGCCTGATCGAGCGCGACGCGCGCATCGGCCGGGTCGAGCCGGACGAGCAGCTGGCCCGCCTTGACGTAGTCGGTGTCCTCGACGTTGATCGCGAGCACGGTGCCGCTCACCTGCGGCGTGATCTGGACCACGTTGCCCTGCACGTAGGCGTTGTCGGTGCTCTCGTAGCGCGCGCCGATCAGGAAGTGATGCGCGGTGAACGCGATCGCGAGCGCAACGACGGCGACCGCCACGATGCCGAGTGCCTTGCGCCGCTTGCCCTTCTGCCCCTTGCGCTCCTTCGGAGGCGTGGCCGGCGTCGCGTCCTTTGTCGTTTCCGTCATGTCGTCCTCAGCGCGCCGCGACGGCGCTCTTCGTGTGGTCCTGGGGTTCGGCCTGCGCCCGCGCGTCGTACCCGCCGCCGAGCGCGCGTGCGAGCGCCACCTGGCTGTCGAGCTCGCGCGCCTTCAGGTCGGCGCCGAGCCGGCGCTGGTTGAGCACGTTGATCTCGGCGCTGAGCACCGTGAGGTAGGTGCCGAGGCCGGCGCGAAAGCGCTGCAGCGCGAGGTCGTAGGCCTGCTCCGAGCGCCCCTGTGCGTCGGCCTGCCTCGCGCGCTGGCGCGCGATCGACTGCAGCGAGGCGATCTGGTCGGCGGCGTCGCGCACCGCATCGATCAGCGCCGCGTTGTAGCTGTCGACGGCGGCGTCGAGGTCGGCCGTCTTGCCGCGCACGTTGGCGCGCAGGCGGCCGGCGTCGAAGATCGGCAGCCGGATGGCGGCGCCCGCGCCGTACTGCTCGCTGCCGGCGTTGATCAGGCGGTTCACGCCGAGCGAGCTCAGGCCCGCGAACGCGACGAGATTGATGCTCGGGTAGAGCAGCGTCTTCGAGTAGGCCACGTCCTGCGTCGCCGCCTCGACCCGCTGGCGCGCGGCCTCGAGGTCGGCGCGCCGCCCGAGCAGGTCGGCCGGGATCGCCTCCGGCAGCGGCACCGCGCGGACCGTGCGCAGCCGCGGATGCAGCGTGTCGAGCGCGTCGCTCGGCTGCGCCGTTAGCGCCGCGAGCGCATGGCGCGTCAGCGCGATCTGCTCGTCGAGCGCCTCGATCTGCTGCTGGGTCTCGGGCACCGACGCCTCGCCCTGGCGCAGTTCGACGTTGGTGTCGAGGCCGGCCTCGACGCGCTGGCGGATCAGGGCGAGTATCTCCTCGCGCTGCGCGAGCGCGCGTTCGGCCACCGCGCGCTGCTCGAACAGGCGGCCGAGCTGGAAGTAGATTCGCGCGACGTTCGCCGCAAGCAGCACGCGCGCCGCCTGCACCTCGGCCTCGGCGGCACGCTGGCTGCCGAGCGCGGAGGCCAGCGCGGCGGCGTTCTTGCCGAAGAAGTCGAGCTCCCAGCTGCCCGAGAGCTGCAGCAGGCCGGTGTTGCCGACCGAGCCGGCGATTGGCGGCGGCACGAGACCGTTCTCGGTGTAGCGCTGGCGCGCAACATCGAGCGCGCCGTCGACGCGCGGGCCTTCGTTCGCGCGCGCCGCGTCGGCGGCCGCGCTCGCGCGTTCGATGCGGCTGCGCGCGAGTGCGAGGTTCGGGTTCGCGACGAGCGCGGCGGCGACGAGCGCGTCGAGCTGCGGCTCCTCGAACGCGCGCCACCATGCATCCGACAGCGGCGTGGCGGCCGCGGTCGGTGCGACCCCGACGGCGGCCGCGCTCATCGTTTGCGCCTGCGGCGCGATGCCGGCGCTGCTGACGCAACCCGCAAGCGCGAGCGCGGCGCACAGCGCGACGAGCGCTGGGCCGCCGTGCCGGGCCGGCCCGCAGGACGTGTCGCGATGCAAGTTCATGCTCCTCGTGATCGTGGTCTGGCGCGCCGGTCCCGCCTCAGCCGGGGCCAGGGTTGTTCATCGCCTCGCCGTTGGCGAGCATGCGGCGCAGGTTGGCTTTGAGCGCCTCCCACTCGGACGGGTCGAAACCCGCGAGGTGCGCGTTCTGCACTTCGCACAGCACGCCCGGGATCTGGCGCGCGGCCTTCACCCCCTCTTCGGTCAGCTCGAGATTGACGACGCGCCGATCGTCGGTCGAGCGCACGCGGCGGATGAGTTGCTTGGCCTCGAGCCGGTCGAGCATGCGCGTCATCGCGCCGGCATCGACCTCGCATTCGCGCGCGAGTTCGGCCACGTTGACCGCGCGGCCGAGGTGCAGCTTGAGCAGCGGCACCCACTGCGCATTGGTCAGGCCGACCGATTCGAGCCGTTGATCGACGCCGTGCGCCATGCTCATCGTGATGCGCCGCATCAGGTAGCCGACGCTCTCCTCCGCGCCATAGCCGCGCGCGCGGTAGAACGCGACGGGCTTGGGGGCGGGGCGGGCGGTGGACGGCATGCGCGCAGTATACTTGCCTAGGCAAATACTGTGATGGCATTATTCACGGCAAGGTCAAGCGCTCGCCGCCACCTCGACAGCGCCGCTGAGGGCCTGTACACACTGCGCGAAGGGATCGCGTCGGCAGCCACAAAGGCCGCAGGCAAGGCGCAAACCGCGGCCGGGTCGGACACCCGGCAGGGATTTGCAACGCCGCATGCGGCCTTTGTGGCTGCAACCCTGCGGGAAGGCCCGCCGCGCCGGGCCACT
>JAGQIK010000016.1 GCA_020431405.1 Myxococcales bacterium | reverse complement strand
CCGAGCCACAACGTGTCGCGCGTGCGGCCGGCGGCGCGCACGAGCGCGCGCAGGGTCGCGGGCGCGAGCTGTGGGCGGGCGAGCTTGCGCAGCAGCGGCAGGTGCACGTCGCGTCGATAGATCGGCTGCGAGGCGGCGGTCGCCACGGGCTGACTGCTCGGCTGGCTCGCCGTCGCCGCAGCGGCCGCGCTTCGGCTCGCGGGCGTCGTGTTGGCCGGGTCGCGCCGCGCCGCCGCGGGCGTCGCGCTCCCCATCACTCCGACTACGACCAGCGCGAGCGCTGTCGACCGTTTCATCCGTTCACCCTTCGTTCGTGCATAGCGTGCTCGCCGTAGGCTCGTAGCGAGCGGCGTGCCAGCACGACGCGGTGCGACGCGGCGCGGCGAAGCTCAAGATTTCTAGAGAAGTGCGCCGAAAGTGTGCGTCTGCGCACGGCCGTCAGGCGGCGTCAGCGGTGCGTTCGAGATCCAACACGTGTCGTTGACGAACAACGCTAGCAGCCCGTTGACAATCCCTCCCGTCGCGATGCACGCCCCTGCGCACCGCTGACTGCGTTGCTCGTCGTCGACGTATGCCCCGATATGCCTCCTCCTCGCGCCTTGCCAGCGGCACGCAGGGACGCACCTCGCTCGGTCCGGGTTTGTCAACGGGCTGCTGGGCAGAGATTGCCCAGCGCCTTCGGCGCCGTGGATCTACGGCTCGATGTAGCTAGCGCGCGCGGCCTGCGCGCCGACGAGCATCTTGACGTTGCCGCTCTGTCCGCCGCCATAGAGCGCCGTGCCGATAGCCGGCGAGTGCGGCGTCCAGCGCACGCCGCTGTCAGCGGAGGCGACGCTGCGTCCCAGCGAGTCGAGGGCCAGCACGCGCCCCTGGCCGAGCAGCAGCAGCCCGTAGTAGGTCGACGTGCTCGGAGACGTGGCGGCGCTGAAGCTGGCGCCGCCGTTGCTGCTGTGAAGGATCGTGCCCGATGAACCGACCACCACGACGTTGGCGGCGTCGACGAAGGCCACCGCGTAGAGCGTGCTGGTGACGCCCGATGTCAGCGGCGACCAGCTGCTGCCGCCGTTGGTCGAGCGCAGCAAGGTGCCGCTGGAGCCGGCCGCCACGCAGGTGCTGCTGCTGCAGTCCACGCCGCGCAGCGTCGCGGTCACGCCGCTGGTGGCGGCGCTGAAGCTGGCGCCGCTGTTGCTCGAGCGCACGATCGCGCCCGACGATCCGACCGCGACGAAGACGCCGCTGCTCGCCTGCGCGACGGCGTAGAGCGTGCTCGTGGTGGGCGAGGTGACGCTGGCCCACATCACGCCGCCGTCGGTAGAGCGCGCGATGGCACCCGAGCTGCCGACGGCGACCAGCGTGCTGCCGCTCTCGGCGGCCGAGTAGATCGTGCTCGGCATCGTCGAGTCGGGATACGTAAAGGCCGAGGCGTTGAGCGTGCGCGCCATGAAGGCGCTCGAGCCGCAAAGCAGCAGCGCGCTGCCGGCGGCAGCCGCGTCGTAGAGCGTGACGTAGGGAAACGAGGTCAGCGCGAAGGTCGCGCCGTAGTCGGTGGAGCGCATCGTCGTGTTGCTGGCGCCGACGATGACGTAGTCGGCCGCGCCGTAGCGGCGAAAGACGCCGTAGAGCGTGGTGCTGCTGGGCGCCGTGACTGCGCTCCAGCTGCTGCCCTGCGACGTGGCGCGCAGCACGGTGCCGCTGCTGCCGACGGCGACGGCGGTGCTGAAGTCGATCGCGACGGCGTAGAGCGTGTTGGTGACGCCCGACGTGACGGTGGCCCAGCTCGAGCCGCCGTTGGTGGACTGCACGATGCGGCCGCTCGATCCCACCGCCAGCGCGGCACCGGTGGCCGAGTAGAGGTAGGCGCCATACAAGGTGTTGGTCACGCCGGAGGTGACCGCGGCGAAGCTCTGGCCGGTGTTGGTCGAGCGCAGGATCGTGCCGCTGGCGCCGGTGGCCAGCGCGGTGCTGCCCTTCATCGTCACGGCGTAGAGCGTGCTCGAAGTGCCCGACGTGACCGCGCCGAAGGTCTGGCCCGAGTTGGTCGAGCGCAGGATCGTGCCCGAGCTGCCGACGACCACCACGGTGCTGCCAGAGACGCTCACGCCGTAGAGCGTGCTCGTCGTGCCGGAAGCGACCACGGCGAAGGTCAGCCCGCTGTCGGTCGAGCGGATGATGGTGCCCGAGTTGCCGACGGCGACCGCGATCGTGCCGGAGTAGCTGACGGCGTAGAGCGTGGTCTGTGTTGGCACGGAGACGGGGTTGAACGTCGCCCCGCCGTCGGTGCTGCGCAGCAGTCGTCCGCTGCTGCCCACGGCGAGCGCCGTCTGCGTCGAGGACGAGGCGTTGGAGAACGCGACGGCGCGCAGCGTCACCGACTCGGACTTGTCGAGAAAGCGCACCGGCCCTTCGGCGACGTGCCCGCCGCCGCCGCTGTGGATCGCCACCAGCGCGGTGGGCGAGCGCAGCGCGAGGTGCGTCACGCTGCCGCTGGCGGCGGCCGGGCGCGATTGGAACGTCGCCCCGCCGTCGGCAGAGACCCACAGCGTGCTGGCGCCGCCGGCGATCAGCGTCTCGCCGCCTGGAACCAGCGCGCTATGCAGCGCCGCGGTGGTGCCGAGGTTGACGCTCGAGAAGCTCGCGCCCGAGTCGGTCGAGCGTACCGCGGCGCCGCCGTCGCCCACGGCGATGGCCCAGCTCGAGTAATAGCCTACGGCGCGCAGCGTCGCGCTGGTGCCCGACGTCACGCTCGCGAAGCTCGCGCCCGAGTTGGTGCTGCGCAGGATCGCGCCGCCCGCGCCGACGGCGAGCATATAGGCAGACGTTGCACCACGGCCGCTGATAGCATGCAAGGACTGCACGGTCGGCGGCGTGACGCTCGTGTAGGTCGCGCCGCCATCGGTCGATCGGATGATCACGCCGCCGTCGCCGACGGCGACCAGCGCGCCGCTGGCGAACGAGACGCCGTTGAGCCGCGCCGCCGTCGGCACCGCGATGCTGCTGTAGGTCCTGCCCCCGTCGGGCGACAGCAGCACCGTGCCGCCGTCGCCGACCGCGACGACGACGCCGTCGGGCTGCGCCGTCACCGCGCGCAGCGTCTGCGACGACGGCTTGGTCGCGGCCTGCCAGGTGCTGCCGCCATTAAGCGTGAACCACGCGCTACTGGCGCCGATGGCGGCGCCGCGCATGGCGTCGACGAAGGCGACGCGGCTCGCCCCCGAGGGCAGCGTCAGCGCCGTGCGCGTGGCGTAGTAGCAGGTGGTGTCGTTGTCGACGGTGCCGTCGCAGCTGTCGTCTTGCCAGTTGCAGACCTCGGCGCTCGGCGTGACCTCGCCGCTGCACGGGCCCCACTGCCCCTGCTGACAGCTCTCGGTGCCCATCTGGCAGGCGCCGACGCCGGCGGTGCCGCTCGGCCCCGAGTAGCAGGGCCGCGTCTGACCCGGCGCGCACGCCAGATCGGGCGTCGCGAGATCGATCGTGCTGTCGAGGCTGCCGTCTGCGCCGGCGAGGCCGTCGACGCTGCTGTCGGCGTTCGCGTCGTCTCCGTTGCTGTCAACCGTGCTGTCGATCGTGCCGTCGGGGGACGGCGTGTTGCGTGTGTCTATGGTGATGTCGGCGAGCGGTGCCTCGGGCGCCGTGTCCGCCAGCGCATCGACAAGCGCAGCGTCTTGTCCGCTGTCGCTGCGGCGTCCTTCACTGCTCGAGGCTGCGCCACCGGCACAAGCGCCAAGGGCGAGCGCGAGCACAGCAGCACATGCGATAGCGACACGCATCGAACCATCCCGGTAATCGTCGGCGGACGCGTAACATACACCGTTTTTGCCGGCGCGGGCGGCGAGGTAAGATGACGGGTGGTGAGGACGCCGCCGCTATGCGCCATGTTGGCGCTGTCTGCGTTGCTCGCGAGCAACGGCTGCTCGGACAGCCGCAGCCGCAGCGACGGCGACGCGCGCACGAGTGACGGCAGCGCAGCGGACAGCGACGGCAGCGGCAGCGATGCCGGTGCGTGCACCGTGCCGAGCTACGCAGATGACATCGTGCTCGACACCGCACGCGCCGTGAGCTTGCCCAGCGTCGCCGCCGGTGCAGCCAGCGGTGCGACGCACGCGTTCGTCTGTGGTCAAGGCTATCTGGCGGCGGTCACACCCGGCGCGCCGCCCATCGTTCTGCAAGACGCGTTGCTCTCCACGCCGTGCGCCGTCGCCGCAGGCGGCCAGCGCGTGCTCGTCGCCACGCGCGCCGGCGCGCTGCTGGCGCTGCGCTTCGATGGCGCTGCCTTGAGCGTGATCGGCAGCAACCCGAGCGCTGCGACGACCCTCTACGACGTGGCCATCAACGGCGACGATGTTTGGTTGGCCGCGGGTAGCGATGGCGTGCTGTCGCTTTCGCTCGCGGGCGATGCGCTCTCGACGCCTGTCTCGCTGGCCGGCGCGCATGACGCGCGCGGCGTCGTGCGTACGGGCACAGGCGATCTGCTCGTCGCCGATGGCGCCGCGCCGGGCGAGCAGAGCGCGGGCGGCGGCGCGCAGATCCGGCTGCTGTCCACCGGTGCTGGCGGCGGCAGCAAGGCCGAGCTTGTCGAGCTGCCCGGCATCGCCACGCGCGCGCTGGTGCAAGGCGATCGCGCCGTAGTGCTGCGCCCCGGCTACGGCTTCGACGTGCTCGATCTCGCAGCGGGCGCGTTGACGCTGCGCTACTCGACGCCGATGGCCATCGGTCTTCCATTCGACGCGCTGCTCGAGGGCGACACGTTGCTCGTCGCGGCCGGCTCCGCGCTGGTGCGCTACGCGCTCGGCCAGAGCGCGGCCACGCGCGTCTCGCTGCAGGGTCGCGCCGACAGCGGCGCGCTCGATTCGCGCTGGTATCGCGCCGTAGCGCGCGCCGGCAGCGGCCCGAGCGCCTCGCGTGTCGCGCTGGCAGGTGAGACGCTGATCCCGTTTTCGCTCGGCGCTGGTGACGTCGCGCCCGACATCGCGCTCGAGCAGGCTACCGTCACGTTGGTCGGCGGGCAGCGCGAGGCGCTGTTTCGCATCCTCAACATCGGAAGCGCACCGCTCGTAGTCACCGGCGTCTCTGCCGACGCGCCCTTTTCGGTGGAGGTCGACAACCAGGTCAGCCCGCCGCGCCCGGGCTGTGCGACACAGACGGTGGTCGCGCCGGGCAGTGCGATCGTCGCCTGGCACCGCACGAGCGACACGAGCGAGCAGGTCGTTGCGCCGCTGCGCCTCGTCAGCAACGACCCCGACGAGCCGACCCTGACGGTGCAAGGCGAGGCCAACCGGCCGACGATCAAGGTCGGCGACAGCGTCGAGGACTTCGCGCTGCTCAGCGTCGACGGGCGCCGCTTCGTCTCGTCGGATCGGCGCGGCAAGGCGCTGCTGCTCAAGCTCTACAACAAGACCTGAACGGAGTGCGCGAGGGAGTTGCCCTTGCTAGTCACCGACACGCTGCCCAAGATCGCCGGCAAGGCGGCCGAAGTGGTCGCGGTGCACTGCGACAGCGAAGGCGGCACGAGCGCCTTTCACGTGCAGTCGTTTGGGCTGACCTACCCGATGCTGCTCGACTTCGACAGCGAGCTGTTTCGGCGCTTCCGGCTGCCCGATCACGTGTTTCCGCTCGACGTCGTGATCGACAAGCAGGGCAAGGTCGCCTACGTCGGCACGGTGCTCGACGACGCGGTCAAGGCGCTGCTCGTGGAAGCGGACAAGTGAGTCGATTGGAGGACGACAACGATGATGAAGCGAGTGTTGCTTTGCCTCGGCGCGCTGGCGCTGCTCGGCTGCTCTGACTCGAGCAGCCCGACAAGCGACGGCACCGCAGGCGGCAAGGACGGGCCGTCGACGGATCGCGGAGGCGACACCACGACGCCGCCAGGCGGCGACGCCGCGCAGGATCTCGCGCCGCTCGTCGGCGAGGGCTACGCGGTGGGCCAGATCTCGATGAACTGGACGCTCAACGACCGCGACGGCAAGCCCGTCAACCTCTACGACTACCGCGGCAAGGTGATCTACTTCGAGTCCGGCTCGGAGTGGTGACCGCCCTGCCGGCAACGGCTCGCCCAGTTGGGCGAATGGCAGAAGGACCCGACGGCGCTGCTCGGCCACAATGACATCGTCTATATCGTGGCCATGACCGAGAACTGCCAGCGGCAGCCCGCGAGCGCAAGCGAGCTCGCGCCGTGGGCCAGCGAGCTCGCCTTCGACGCCGTGCTGGTGACCGATCCCGTGCGTCAGGTCTACAACGCCTACGCGAGCGCCAACAACTGTCAGCCCTCGGCGCCCGGCGGACCGGGTTGCTCGAACGCGGTCACGGTGATCATCGACAAGACAATGCGCGTGCGCTACTTCGGGCGCACGTACCTATGCGGCACCGGCGAGAACAGCCGCTGCGGCGAGGCCCCCAACATCTCGGCGAGCACCAAACAGTGCCTGCAGGGCGCGCTCGGCGAGATGCAGAAGCTGCTGGCCGAGTAGCTTGAGCAGCGACAGACCACCCGCAGCGCTGCTCGTGCGCCGTGCCGCCCTCGCCAGCGACGAGGCGCTCGGCGATGGGCCGCACGCGCGTGGCGCGCGCAAGCTGCTGGTCAGCGAGCGCTACGAAGCGCGCGAGGTCGAGGCCGTCGAGGTGCAGTGGCGCGCCCCGCGCGGCGACGAGCGCGCGATGGTGGTCAGCGGACGCGGCGGCGAAGTCGCGGTGTTCACCGAGCGCGCGATCCAGCAGCGGCACCGCCATCGCGAGGCGACGGAGATCTATAGCGTGATCGAGGGAACCCTCGAGATCGAGGTCGACGGTGCGCGCTACACGCTCGAGGCGGGAGACATGATCGTCGTCGCGCCAGGCGCTGCGCACGAGGTCCTGGCCTCGGCCGGGCCGCTGCTCTGCCGCGTGATCAGCTTCGGCGCCACGCGCGGCGGCGCCGACGACAAAGAGGTCGTCGCCCGCTAGCGGTGCAGCGGCGCTAGAACGGTAGCGCCCAGCGCAGCGCCCCGCTGGCGTCGTCGAGGCTAAACACGGCGTTGGGCGTGTCGCGCACGAACGCGCTGCCGCCGTCGCGGCGAGCTACGCCGACGACGGTCTTGTCGACGAGCCACAGCGCGACCAGCTGTCGCGTCGCGATGCGCTTGGCGAGCGTCTCGGCGCGAAAGGTCCAGCGCAGCGTGCCGTCGAAGCGCAGCGCAGAGACGCGCCATGGCGCGCCCTTGGTTGCGCTGGCGTAGTGCACGACGAGCACTGCGCGCTCGGCGCCGCGCCCGAAGACGTTGACCGCGCCGTAGCGATTGCCGGGGGCGAAGACAGCCTGCAGCAGCACGGCGCGCTTGTCGCCGCCGGGCGGGTTTTCGGCCGGTCGGCTCGGCATCGAGGTCGCCGCGCTGGCGCCGCGTGAGACCACGAGCCGTCGCCTCAATTGGCCGTCGAGCGCCAGGCCGACGCCGTCGACGCGGGCCCTCACCTCGCCGCGAAGGCTCGAGGTGGTGCGCGCGGTCTGTCGCGCGAGCTTGTCTCGGGGCGAGCGTCGCGCCTTGAAGGTCGTTGGATCGATGGTGTAGCCCTTGCCGTCGCGGCCGGTGACGTGCAGCTTGCCGAGGGCGACGACGAAGCTCGGACGACCGACCACGTCGATGTTCGGGTTGGCCTCGTGAACGCGGCGTGCCAGGTCGTCAGGCTTATACCGTTCGTCGAGCGACGTGAGGTCGAGGGCGAAGAGCTTGCTGCCAGAAAAGAGCCACACCGCGCCGCCGGCGAGGCCGGCCAGCAGCGGTCGGGCGTGCGAGACGCGCGCGCGCGCGACGAGCTTGCCGCGCGTGGCGTCGATCACTGCAAACAGCCGCGCGCGACGGCTCGCCGAGGTTGTCATGGCCAGCACGTAGTGCGTCTCGCGCAGCTTCTGCAGCGCGACCCAGTCGATGTTGCCGCTGCGCATGTCGCAGGCGCGCATCACCAAGAGCGTGGCGCCGATGATGGAGACGCCGAGGGTCGCCGCGACGATGGCCTTGCTGCGATAAGTCACTGTTTCGGCAGGTCGCGAGCGCCCGCTGGCTTTGCCTAGGACGATTCGACGCGATCGTCGCGCAGGTAGAGCGCGACGCCCTCGGCGAGGGTTCGGCTGATCAGCGCCGCGGTTTCGACATCGAACGAGCGCGGCGTGCCGTTTTCATCGAAGCGCCAGAGCAGGTCCTTGCGCACCTCGACACCGAGCGAGCTGGTGCGCTCGGGGGAGCGGCGGTACTGCTCGACCAGCTCGGGGCGCTGTCCGAGGTAGTTGGTGATGCGTTCGTAGGCGAGCTGCGCGGCGGCGAGCTCGTCGGCCTTGCCTACCGGCGGCGGGCTGAAGCGGTGCAGATAGCTCGACAGCACCTGAGTCTCGGCGACGCGCTGGTTGGTGTTGAGCAGCATGCGCCAGACCAGGTTGTACGCCGTGTCGTCGCGTGTGTCGGGAAAGTCGACCTCGAAGCGGCGCCGCAGCGCGGTGAAGAAAAGCCACGGCATGGCGCGTACCTCGAGGCTGCCGTCAGGGAAGGCGTACGGGTAGTTGTGCGTGACGTTGATGCCGGCGCGCTGCAGCGTGTGCGCCACGCGGTCGCGCAAGATGTGTTTGGTGCTGCACTCGGCGAGGATGTCCGGAAAGAGCGGATCGTAGAGGCCATAGGGCAGCCGCGAGAGCTTCTGATAGCTGTCGGAGGCGGTCACGATGCTCATCTCGGGGCGCTTGGTCTGCGTCTCGTTGTGCGCGTCGTAGGTGTGGATCGCCACGCGCATCAGCGAGCCTTCGATCACGTGCTCGAGGGCGTCGGAGACATCATCGAAGTAGTTGTTGAGCACCGAGCGCGCCTCGTCACGCGTCAGTACGCGCGCGAGCGGATCCGAGATCGCGCGGCGCACCATCGGGCCCCGATGTGGCGGCGATACGCCCGGGAAGCGGTTCACGTCCATCACGACGCGCGCGATCGTGACGTGGTAGTAGCAGTCGAGGCCGAGCGCGGCCGCGAGGGACGCTGCGACCTCGCCGGCGCCCCAGTCGCGCTCTTTGACGTAGGCCCCCCAGAGGCGGCCATCGTGCTCGATGCGGCGTACGCCCTCGGAGGCGAGCAGGTGCGCGGGGATCACGTTGCCGTCGTGTACGACGTCGACGACGATGCGGCGGCGAAGGTGCTCGGGGAGATCGGCGGCGGCGCCGACAGGTGCAGGCTCAACGGGGACGCGTCGGTAGTAGGGCGGCTCGCAATCGGAGATGTAGTCGACGCTCGTACGGCTGATGTTCACGGCCCGAGGCTATCACGGGTGAGCAGGCCTCGCCTGCGCTATGCTGTTGATGAGCAAGCCACGAGGTCTTCCGTGTCCTTCCGCGACGAGCAGACGGCGCTGCGCGAGCAAAACGAGGCGCTCGAGCGCGAGCGCGACGAGGCACAGCGAGCGCGCGAGCGACTGGCAGAGCAGCTGGCCAAGGCCGAGCGCGAACGCGCGACGCTCGAGCGCGAGCTCGCCAACGCCAAGAAGGGGCCCACGCCCCCGATGCGGCAGTGGGCGCGCAGTGTGATCACCGCGATGATCGTCGGCGCCGTAGCGTTCGGCATCACGTTCGGCGTGATCGTCGGCATCGGCCGGACGCCGCGCGCGCGGCGTCGCGCGCGTTGGCGCACGCAGCGCGCCGCCACGCCGGCGAGCCTGGTGCGCGAGCCGCTGCGCTACGTGCGGCGCAAGTCGCGCTTCATGTACCCCAAGTATCAGCGGCAGGTGCTGCAGGTGCTCGTCGCCGAGGCAGACAATGCTGCGGGCAACAAGGCGCGTGCGCGCAGGCGATTCGAGCGAGCGTTGCGCGTCGCGCACAAGTCCTTGCAGCACGGCCAGCTGGCGCGCGTGATCGGTGTCGCCGCGTGTGCCGCCGACGCGCTCGGCGAGCCGGCGCGCGGTGCGGCCTTGATCCAGCAAGCGCGCGCCGTGTTGGTCGGCTCGATGAGCTACAGCGAGGAGGCGGAGACGTTTCTCGACGTGGCACGCCGCTGCCGCGACATGCGGCGCCCCAACGGCGAGGTCGAGCCGCTGCTGGCGCGCGCGGTGCAGTCAGCGGCGAAGCTCGCGACTGGCTTCAAGCGCGACGCGCTGCTGATGCGCGCGGCCAAGCAACTGGCAGAGATCGGCGCACGCGGCGGGCTCGACGAGGCGGCGACGGCGCTGCGCGCCAAGGTGCGGCGCTACGCCGAGCCATTGCAGCTGGCGCAGCTGGCGCAGCTCTACGCGAAGGTGGGCGACAAGGGCAAGGCCCGAGCGCTGCTCGATGTGGGCGACTATGGCGCCTCGACGTCGGCATGGCTGCAGGCCGAGCGGGCGCTCGCCTACGCTGCGCTCGGCGAAGCAAAGCTCGCGCGGGCGGCGCTCGCGCGCGCCGAGGAGTCGATCCGCGTCGAGACCTCGACGGCGACGCGGGGTAAGGCGCGCGCGAGTGTGGCGCGGGCGTGGGTGTTGCTTGGCGAGCCGCAGCGCGCCGAGAAGATCGACCGCGTGGCCACCCGCGACGAGCGCGTGCGGCAGGCGCTTCGGCGCGGCGATCTCGATGGGGCGATCAAGGTCGGTGCCGACGCGACACGCGCGCTGCTTGCAGAGCAGCTCGCACGTGCCGGGCGCCTGCGGGAGGCGCTCCAGCGCGCCAACGGCGTGCGCGACTCGCGCGAGCGACTGTTCGCCGTGGTGGCGACCTATCGCCTCACGTTGGGCAAGCACTAACGAGCCGTTACGGCCCGGCCTTCTTCTTGGCCGGCTTGAACATGGCGAGCATCGCACCGACCAGCGCGCTCGGGGCGTGAATGGAAGCGCGTACGAGGCGACCTTCGACGCGGGCGCCAAAGCTGGCGAGGATCAGGCGGGCGGTACCGCGCGCCTTTTGTGTCCACGCCGCGGCGTGGCGAGCGATGACGTCGCGCAGCGTGGCGGCGCGCGCGGGGTCATGCTCGGCGAGCGTGGCGCGAATGGTGGCGCGAGTGCCGTCCCAGTCGAGCTCGAAGCGCGCGTTGGCGAGGGAGGCGTCGGCCCAGCCGAGCCCCTTGGCGATCTCGGCGCGTCGTTTGGCCGAAAGCTGACGCACCACCACCGAGGCTGCTGCTTGGGTGCGTGCGAGCGCGCGCAGGTCAGCGGCCAGCGTGGTCGGCGGCTGGCGCAGGCGGCCGAGGGCGGCGCGTACCAGCGGCGGCTCGCCGACGAGCACGAAACGACGGCCGACCAGCGCGATAGAAGCGACGGCGCGCGGGGCGACGAAGACGCGATAGCCATGCTGGTGCTCGGGGCGCCAGTGCAGCGATTCGGCAAAGGCGCGCAGCTTGTGCGCCGCCACGCCAGTGGCGCCGACAAACGCCGGTGCGTTCTTTCGGCCGTGGTCGAGATCGGGGACGACCCACAGCAGTCGATCGATGGACTCGAGCTGCAAGCGTGCCCGGCCGAGCATCGCGCGGGCCCACAGCAGTTGCGGTCCGAACGCCTGCGAGAGGCCGGGGACCTCGAGCAGCCGACGCGGAAAGAGCTGCACGACCAGCTGCGCGTCGGGCGCCACGACGTGCAATAGGTCTGCGGCCGCGCCCCGCGCGCGCGGCGGCGGCTTGGATGTTGGGGCTTCTGTGCTGCCGCTGCCGGCAGGGCCGTCGCTGCTGTTGCCGACGTGCCGCTTCTTGAGGGCGGCGGCGAAGACAAACATCACGACGATCAGCAGCAGGCCGCCGACGATGCCCAGCGATGTCTTCGTCGAACGCCCGCTGCGCTTGCGCGCGCTTCCCGCCGGCGACACACGCTGTACCGGTGTTCGCGGTGACAGTGCCGGCGCTGGCGCGGGTGGGAGCGTCGTGTCGCTGGGCGGCGCGACGATCGGCTGCGACAGCTCGGCGGTAGCCATCACGGTCGGCGCCAGCCCAATGCCTTGCTGCGAATCGGTCGCCGCGATGGCATCGCTGACCCGCTGCGCCAGCTCGCCGGCGCTCTGCGGCCGCTGCTCGGGCTGTTTCGCCAGCGCTTGCAGCACCGGCTGCTCGAGCGCGGGCGGGATGCGCGGGCGCAGCGTCGACAGCGGCGGCGGCGGTGTATTGAGGTGCTTGGCGATGATCTCGCCCACGCCGGTGCCGACGAAGGGCGGCTGACCAGCGAGCATGCAGTAGATGACGGCGCCGAGCGAATAGACGTCGCCGCGCGCGTCGACCTCGCGCGCGCCGTGACACTGCTCGGGTGACATGTACAGCGGCGTGCCGAGCACCTGGCCGGTGCGTGTCTGCGCTGCGCCGCCGGAGACCAGCTTTGCGATGCCGAAGTCGAGGATCTTGACGCGGTCGCGCTGCTCGTCATCTTTGACGATGAAGATGTTGTCCGGCTTGAGGTCGCGGTGCACGACGCCGACGGCGTGGGCCGCGTCGAGCGCGCGTGCGATCTGGCGCGTGATGTCGGCGACCCAGGACAGCGCGGGCTCCGGCTCGCGGCGCAAGCGGCTCGAAAGCGTCTCGCCGTCGAGCAGCTCCATCACCAGATAGAGGCCCACCTGCGGGTCGCTGCCGCAGTCGTAGATGTCGACGATGCCGCTGTGACCGATGCGGTTGGTCGCGCGCGCTTCGTCGAGGAAGCGTGCCGCCTGCTCGGCGTGGTGTGCGAGCTCGCTGCGCAGTACCTTGAGCGCTGCGCGGCGGCCGATGTCGACGTGCTCGGCGAGATAGACGGCGCCCATGCCGCCCTCGCCGATGCGCTGCATGACGCGGTAGCTGCCGAGCTTTCGCCCTTCGAGCCCCGGCACGGCCAAGACCTACTTCGCCTCGATGGCGTCTCGCACTTCTTGCACGATGCGGTCGAGGGCCTCGGCGCTCAGCTCGCCGCGGCTGGCGAGGAGGTCGACGATGCGACGCTCGGCTTTGTCGATCCCGCTGTTGACGTAGGCGATAGCGGTGGCGAGGCGAATGCCAGGCTCGACCGCGTGCGAGGAGGCCAGCGCCTCGGCGAGGCCGTCGGTGACGGTCTCGATGCCGGACGCCTCGATGCGCTCGCGGGCGGCGTCGACGCGCGCGCGTGCCTGATCGTCGTCGAGGCTCTCGCCGACGAGCGTCGAGAGCGCGGCGCCGAGCGCGGCCTGCTCGAGGTCGTCGATCTCGCCGTCGGCTGCGGCGACCACCACGAGCAGGTCGGTGATGATGTCGAGGGTGTCGGGATTCCAGTCCTCGCCAAGACGCTTGCGCAGGCTGTTGACCAGATCGGGTACGACCTTGACCACCTGCTCGGGCGAGCCGGCAGGCGGCAGACGCCAGGCGCGGCGCAGCTTGGCAGGGATCTCGATGACCGCGGCGCGGCCGCCGGTCAGGTCGAGCGCCTGGTGACGCAGCATCGAGATCCCGAGCTTGTTGACGACGTCGTTGACGCGCGTCGAGCGCTTCTGCAGCGCCTGGAACGTGCTGGCGAGCAGGCGCTGGCCACTGAGCGCGAGCTTCCAGCCGCTCGACTCGACGCCGAGCAGCGCCGCGAGATCCTCGCCGAGCAGGTGGCGCGTCATCGCCGGTACGACGCCGCGGAACGGGCGCGGCAGCTGCGCAGCGTAGGCTTCGAGCAGCGAGCTGGCCAGCTCGCGGCCTTCGGGGCAGCTCTCGCGGGCGCGCCGCGCGATGCCTGCGTGTAGATCGGCGGCTTGCTCGCGCGTGGAAGGCAGGTCGTCGGGCTCGATGCCGAGCAGCACGCCGGCGACGCGCCAGAGATAGATCCAGTCTTCGGCCTCGCTGTCGCTCGCGGCGCCGCCGACTACGGGCAGGTAGGTTAGCGGCGAGTGGGCGAAGGCCATCAGATCGGCGAGCAGATCGAGCTGGCTGAAGGGCGCGCCGTCCTGCTGCTGATCCCAACCACTGTCGAGCAGCAAGAAGCGCTGGCCCGCGCGCAACAGGCGGCGCCCGCTGCAGCGAAGCAGCGCCGCACCCTCGGGCGTGAACGCGTCGGGCGTGAGGATCGCGAGAAAGAACTGCGTCGCGCGACCGAGCCGCCGCGTGCTGCTCTCGGCGTCGGCGAGCTTGGCGACGGCGTGCAGCGCGCGCGCCGCGTTGGGGCGAGCAAAGCGCTCGAGCAGCGATGTGAGGCCGAGCAGAAACGTTAGCGTCACGCCGCGATCGACGAAGAAGCGTTGCGCGCGCTCGACGCGTGCGAGGTCGACCCACTCGGGGAGCTGTGCGTGCTCGTCGACCCAGGCGGCGAGCTCGGGCGTGAGACTGGCGCCGCTGGCGAGCGTGCCGAGCGCCGCGTTGTCGCGGGCGAACGACAAGGCGGCGTTGATCTCCTTGAGCTTGTCGGTCTTCATCACGCCGGCGATCAACGGATCGAGCGACGCGTCACCCTGCTGTCTGAGGTCGTCGAGGCGATCATCCGTGAGCATGGCGGAAGCATACAACGGCTACGTACGACAAGGACCGCCGATCAGCGCAGGGTCACCACGTGATGGGTGCGCGAGCGGGAGTGGTGCGAGAAGTCGTCGCTGACCGAATAGGCGAGCACTAGCTCGACGCGCTGGCCGCGGCGCAGGGCAAGATCGCGGCGGTCGCCGGTGACCAGCGGGTAGCTGAACGAGACCGTCGTGATGTCGCCGCTGCGCTTGCCGCGCAGCTTGTCGATGTGGTCGCGCCCGCCGATGTCGCGATCGCGTCGATGGTCGCCGAGGCCAACAACGTGCTGGTCTTCGCCGTAGGCGAGGCCGCCGGCGCTGACGCGGAACATCAGCAGGTTCGCGCCGACGATGCCGGCGCCGGGCCGGTTGAAGCCGAGGGCGAGCCAGCCGTGCGTGGGTGCGCGCAGTCGACAGTGCAGGGTTCGTCCGTCGATGCGGTAGTCGAGCGACATGCCGCCGCCGCCCGCGACGCGATGCCAGCGATAGCCGGCGGTCGCGGCGATAGCAGGGCGCGCGTCCGCGGGTGGCGCCACACACGCACCGCCGAGGCCGGCGGCGAGCAGCGCGGACAGCGTGAGCTTGCGGCGGTCGGTCATTTCGTGATCTGGGCCGTGGAGCCGAGGATGCGCCAGCCTTGGCCGTCGCGCAGCAGCGAGAGGTACTCGACGAAACGCGCCTTGCGACCCGTAAAGCGCACCTTGATGTGGCCGACGTTGCCGGTGACGTCGATGCTGGCGACGTTCATGGCGCGCTTTTCGCCGCCGAGCTTCTTGGCGCGCAGCATGTTGAGGTAGGCCTTCTTGTCGATCACGAGCAGCTTGGCGCCCATCTTGACCGTCAACCGGTAGCGCTCGTGCAGCACGCTGGCCATGGCCCCGACGTCGCGGTGCTCGGCGCTGCTGTTGTACTTGGCGAGCAGCGCGCGCAGCGCCCGGCGTTCGCCGCTCGACGAGCCCGCGTGCGCGGGGGCGCTGGCGGCGGCAAGAAGCAGCAGGGCGAGCAAGGCAGATCGGGTCTTCATCGGGAGATGTCCTTTCATCGTGGCGAAGATGTAGTTGCCTAGGCAACAGATGATCGAAAACAAAACGCGGCTGGTGCACCACGCGTCAGTCAGCGCTCTACGCTCCGTCCGTCGAGAGGTTAGTGTTGATGGTGTCGAGGATCTTCTTCAGCGCGACGAAGTCGACCGCGTCGAGCCCGGCATAGACGCGCGTGCGCTCGACAAAGGCCACCTTCGCCATGGCGTCGTGTGCGGTGCGGCCGGCGCGGGTCAAGCGAACGAGCACGCGACGGCCGTCCGCGGGATCGGCCCTGCGCGTGATGAGGCCGCTGTGCTCCATAGATTTCAGCATTCGCGTCATGTTGGGTCGGTCTTCGAGGATCGCGTCGCCGAGCTCGCCTTGGCTCTGCCCATCGCGCTGGCGCAGCTTGTTGAGCACGAACCACTGTTCGGGCGTCATGTCATGGCCGGCCGATTTCGACATGCGCAAGAAGCTGCGACGCAACAGGCGCGCCGTGCGCTGGATGAGGTAGGCGTAGGCGTCCTCGATGCGGAGCTGAGTCGGGTGCTGGTCCATCGGATTATTGTTGCTCAGGCAACAATATGTCCCGCGGTGCAGCGCTTGTCAAGCAGGGGGGCTACTAGCGCTGCGTGGGCTTGAGGCGCACGCGGTGTACGGAGAAGCGCGGCTTGCGCTTCGGATCGCAGCGAGGGCCGAAGCCATCGGCCTTGAACTGATGTGACAGGCCGCCGGATTGGCCGTCGACCTTGAGCTCGACGCGCAGCTCGTGCGTTCCAGCGCGCGAAGGCGAGCAATAGGAGAGCAGGTAGAACTTGCGCGCCGCCGCCTCGATGCGCGCGGCGACCTCGTCGAAGGCAGCGCGTACGTTCTTGCCTTCGGTGGCCTGAACGAAGCCGTTGCGGCCGAGGCGGCGTAGCTCGCCCTGATCGATCTCGGCGCCGAGGCCGATGACGAAGACGTTGACGTGGGAGTTGTCGAGCGCTTCGTGCATCTTCTCGGCAGTGACACGGTGGGCGCGGTCCGTGCCGTCTGTGAAGATCACGAGGGTGCCAAAGCGCAGCGGCTGCGTGCTGCGCTTCATCGCGCTCTCGAGCACCTTCACCGCGCGAACGACGGCACCGTGCAGGTTGGTCGATGGGTCGCGGCTCTTGCGCGTCGAGATGCGCGCCAGCCCAGCGGAGACGGCCGACGATGACGTCGTAAACGGTGTGACGGGCACGAGGTCAGCGCCGCCTTCGAAGCCATAGATCGCGATCTTCTGGCGCTTGGCGACCTTGTCGGCGAAAGACGCGGCCGCCTGCACGAGCGTGTGCAGCGACCCCGACTCGGTGACGCTGCCCGAGAGATCGAGCAGCAGCAGCGTGTAGTGCACGACGGCGACCTCGGGGTTGAGGATCGTCTGCTTGCTCTCGAAGGGCGAGATCAGGCGGCCGTCTTCGAAGATGCGGAACGCCTTGGCGTCGAGCTTGGCGACCGGCGCGCCGTTGGACTTCTCGACCGAGAAGTAGAGCGCCACGTTGCTGGGCTTCTGAACGCTGGCGTTGTGCAGCTGCAGCTTGAGCGAGGCGCACGAGAGGAGCGTCAGGCCGAACGTGATCGTCAACGCGAGCGCGCGGCCACTGAAGCGGATCGGAGTCGACATGGGCGTAGGCTACGCGAAAGAGCGCGCCGCAGAGTAGCTTTTCGAGTATTCTCCGAGCCCTCCGGGAGTTTCGTGATCTCGAAAGACATACCTCGCGCCACCTACGCCGTGACGCTGGTGCTGGTGCTGGTGGCGTGGGCATCCGCCGCGCGCGCCGACGTGACGCTGAGCGACAATTGGACGGCGTCGGCATGGGCGACGTATCGTGTCGTGGCCGTCGGCATGACCGACATCCCCGTGGACGAGGCCGGCACGCAGCTGGGTGAGAACGGTTGGCTCGAGCAGCGCGTGCGTCTGATGACGCGCTTTATGTGGCGCGACGGCAAGGTCCGCATCGAGGTCGGCGGCGACGCGCTGTCGGGCCTCGTCGCTGGCGACGAGCCGGTGATCGGCGTGCAGTACGCGCGCGAGCCGCGCAACGCAGTCAACGCGCATCGCTACTTCGAGCCGCGCCGCGCGATGGTGGCGCTGCAGACCACGTTTGGAGAGTTTCGCCTCGGCCACCAGGTCAACAACTGGGGCTACGGGATCCTCTCCAACAGCGGCGAGCGTGACGACGAGATCGATTTCGGCAACCAGCGGCTCGGCGACATGGTCGAGCGGGCGATGTTCGCGACGCAGCCGCTACCCAACTTCTTTGTCGCCGCCGGCGCGGACCTGGTCTATCGCGACGTCAACGCGTCGCTGCTCGACGAGGACATCGCGGTCAACCTGGTCGGGGCGCTGTTCTATCGCAGCCAGCGTACGTTTGTCGGCTTCTTCGGCACGTTTCGCAATCAATGGGATCGCGATGACGACAGGCTGCAGATCGGGGCGTTCGATCTACATGCACGGCGACGTGGGCGGCTGGCGAGCGGGCGGCTGAAGTACGATGTCGGCTTCGAAGGCGTGCTGCTGGTCGGCTCGACGACACGCGTGCGCGTGGAGCCACAGCTCGAGGCGGCGCGCGTCCTGGCGGGCCTGGCGATGGCGCGCGCGCGGCTGTTTCACGTCGCGTCGCGATTGGGGCTAACGCTAGAGGTTGGCTTCGCGTCGGGCGACAACGACCGCAACGACGACACCGTGCGACACGCGACGTTTCATCCCGACTATCGCGTAGGCATGATTCTGTTTCCGGAGCTGATGGCCGGGCTGACCGCTCGCTCAGCAGATCGATTGGCGAATCCCGATCACGTGCAGCGTGCGCCGCAGGGGGCTCGCTGGGTGCCGTCGCGCGGCGGCGTGCAGAACGCGGTCTACATCTGGCCGCGTGTCTCTATCTCTCCGGTCGCTGGGCTGGCGCTGCGCTTTGGTGTGCTCTACGCCCGCGCCGTGGCCGACGTGGCGGATCCCTACTGGAGCAATACGCTGAGCGGCGGCAGCAACCGCAGCTTCTTCGGGGGCTCGGCGAGCCAGCGCGATCTCGGCGTCGAGCTTCAAGGTGGCGCGAGCTACAAGCTGACGCTGACGCGCACGCTGAGCTTGGCGTTCGCATTGGAGTGGGCACACCTGTTTCCAGGAAGCGCCTTCGATGACGCCAACGCCCGCGGCCTGGCTGACATCGATCGGGTGACGGGTCGCGCGCTGCTCAGCTGGCGCTACCGTTAGAGCTGCCGCAGCGCGGCGACGTGGCGCGTCGCGAGCCTATGCGCTACCACAATGAGGTGATGATCCAGGCGCCGCGCGGCGAAGAGCAAGAGCTGCAGCTGCTGCAGGCAGTCTACGCGGCGCCCGAGCGAGACGAGCCGCGCTTGGTCTACGCGGACTGGCTGGCCGAGCGCGGCGACGCGAGAGCGGAGCTGATCACGCTGCAATGCGAGCGTGCCCGATGCGGCACACGGGAAGGGCTGCGCGAACGATCGCTTCTGCGGCGCTGCGAGCAGCGCTGGCTGGGGCCGTTGGCTGGCGCGGTCGCGCTTCGTGGTGTGCGCTTCGAGCGAGGCTTTGCTGCAAGTGGGACGTACCGCAATCGCGCTGGCGAACCGGCAGAGATCAGCCGCAGCGCGGCGTGGTCCACGTTTGTCGAGCTCGACGTGAGCGGCGCCGTCTTCGAACCGGGGCCCCTGCCGCTACTGTTGTCGCCGTCGGCGAAGCGACTGCGTGGCGTCTATGGTCTGTCGTGCTTCGACCTGCGCCTGCTGCTCGCGCGAGGCGAGGCGATGGGCTGGCAAAC
This sequence comes from Myxococcales bacterium, assembly GCA_020431405.1. Lineage (GTDB taxonomy): Bacteria > Myxococcota_A > Polyangia > JAGQIK01. Next base: position 1,541 of record JAGQIK010000016.1, on the reverse strand, counting down.
CCTCGGTGGCGTGCGCTACGCGCGCTGCGCTGATGTTCTCGCCGACCTCTGCCGACTGCCCGAGGTCATGCCGCAGCTGAACACCCTCGTCCTGACAGACCTCGGCGTCGTGTCGCAAACGCAAGGACGCGCACTACTAGACAGCGCCACGGGTAGGCAGCTGCACACGCTCGTCTTGCCCGGCCGCCCCTGGCTAGCCGAGCAACTGCGAACGCTAACCGCTCACGCCCCACCCGCGCTGCAACGCCTCGAGCTGGCCTGCAGTGAAGCAAGCGGTTGGCATCTGACCTACCACCGCAAGCGCGGCGGCGACTGGGCAGCCGAGCCACACGTCAATCGAGCGGACTGACCACGCCGAACAACCCACGCTCGGCGATGTGGGTATAGATCATCGTGGTGCGTAGGTCGGAATGGCCAAGCAATCGCTGGAGCGTACGCACATCGGTGCCGCTCTCGAGTAGATGTGTCGCGAACGAGTGGCGCAGCGTGTGCGCGGTTGCTCGTTTCGGCAGGTCTGCACGATGCGCCGCTTCGGCAAGCGCGCGCTGCACCGCAGTGCAATGCAGGTGACCGCGAACCACGTGGCCGTGCAGCTCACATCGTCGTCGAGCCGGAAATACGAATTGCCATCCAAGCTGCTGCGCGGCCCCTGGGCTCTTGCGGTCGAACGCGTCGGGCAGCGGGGCGGAGCCAAACCCGAGCTCGACGTCGCGCACATGCCGTTCCGCAACAACACGCAGCTGGCGCCGCAAAGGCGGCTGCAGGGCAGCTGGCAGCAGCGTGATGCGGTCCTTGGAGCCCTTGCCACGGCGCACGATGATCATGCGGCGTTCGAAGTCGATGTCCTTGACTCGCAACGCCAACGCCTCCAGCAGTCGCAAGCCGCTGCCATACAACAGCGAAGCAACCAGCCACGGGAGGCCATCCATCTGTGCCAAGAGTCGGCGCACCTCGTCGCGCGACAGCACCTCGGGCAAGGTTCGCGGCTTCTTGGCACGCTCGTAGGTGCCGATGTCGCCGAGCTCCACCTCGAGAACTCGCCGATAGAGAAAGGCGATAGCGTTCAACGCCTGATTCTGCGTCGACGCCGACAGCCCCTGTAGCGCGAGGTCCGATAGGAATCCGCGGAGATGCGACGCATCCAGCTCACGTGGATGCCGCAGGCCATGAAAGCGGATATAGCGCGCGATCCATCCCACGTAGGCCTCTTCCGTGCGAGGGCTACAATGGCGACGACGCAAAACCACCCGTACTTGGTCCATCAAGCGTGGCACGCAAGACCTCGGTGCAACTCCGACGCCAACTCACCACCTCCTCTTCGCAGCCTATCCCCAACAGCCGATTTCCGCTCGCTTCGCAGCCTATCCCGCCACCACCACCCCATATTCAGACACTCTACGCAGCCTATCCCACCAAATACACTCCTCACGGCATTATCTGCAACCTCACCACCCACGTCCGATATTCGGACGAAGTCATTCAACAAATCGCCCCAGCCACCCGGGTTCCCATCAGGTCTATACGCAGCTCAATACACTGTT
>JAGQIK010000172.1 GCA_020431405.1 Myxococcales bacterium | reverse complement strand
CGCCGACGCGCACGCGCTGGCGCTTGTTGACCAGGCTCGCCGGGTCGACGCCGGCGAGGCGCGCAGTCTCGGCGTCGATCTCACCGCCGCCGGCGATGGCCTGGCTGCGCGCGGCGAGCTCGTTGAACTGCCGCCGGGCCTGCTCAAGCCGGCTGATCGGCTCTTCGACGAACTTGCCGGTGAGCGCTTCGCCGACCGGGCGCAGCAGATCCTCAGCGATGAAGCGCTTGAAGTTGTTGTGCAGCTCTTCAAGCGCCGAGTCGGCGGCGCGGATGCTCGCGGTGTAGGCGTCGAACGGAGTCGCGGCGACGATGCGGCGGCCCTCGCTCAGCACGGCGTTGAGAAACGCCTGCTTCTTCTCGACGTCGGTCAGCGCCGACGCGCTCTTGCCGAGCTTGCGGGCATAGTCCTCCTGCGCCTGGCCGACCTTCACCTGAATGCCGAGGTTGTCGAGGATCGCGCTCGACTGCCGCGCCGTGCCGCGAACGATGTCGTTGTAAAGGTCGTTGACCGACCCGCCGACGCGCTGCTGCGAGGCGCGGGCGATGCTCGCAAACTCTTCGAGGGCCTCGCGCGGGATCTGGAATGTGTCGCCGAGCAGGACCAGCTTCTTCGCCGTGTCGACCGACCCGCCGCCGAGGTTCTTGACCACGCGGCTCAGGTATTCGGAGCTGATGCCCGCGGCTTTTTCCGCCCGGTCGATCGCGATCAGCTCGCCGCCCTCGCGCCCCATCTGTAGGAGCATGCGGATGCCAGCGATACCCGCGTAGGCGGCGACGGTGCCCTTGGCAGCCGAGCCGATCTCGCCGAGCACGCCGGCGAGGCGCTTGCCGCTGGTCGACGCGGAGTCCTGCGCGCGCGCGGCCTCTTGCGCGGCGCGCGCGCTCGCGAGCTGGGCGGCCTGCGCGAAGCGTTCTTCGAGGCGCCGCCGCTCGCTGAGCTGGGCGGCGACCAGCGCGTTGAGGTCGGCGCCGGCGCGGTGGGCGCGCGCGATCTCGGTGCGATGGCGCACCTCCATCAGCGCGAGCTCGCGCGCGTTGGCGTCCTCGATGAGACGGGCCCGCAGCTTCAGCGTGCGCAGTTCGGCCGCCTCTCGCTGGCGGGCGTTGCGCTCGGCGGCGCGGGCGCGCGCGGCGTCGGCGGCGGTCTGCACCTCAACGCTGCGGCGCTGGTAGAGCTGCTCGACGAGCTGCGTGCTCTCGCCGCGGCGCTGGGCGAGCGCGAGCTCTTTTTGCCGGCGTAGCTCAAGCAGGCGCTCGCGCCGGCGCGTCTCATCCTCGATGAGCTGAGCGCGGCGCTCGGCGTTGCGCTGGGCGACCTGCGTGTCGATGTCGTCGGCGCGGGTGCGCGCCTTGTTGCTCGCCTGCAGGCCCTTGCTGACGGCGGCCGCTCGCTTCTCCAGCCCCTGAAGCTGCCGATCGGTCGCTTCGAGGGCCTTCTGGGCGGCTTCGTCGCCCACCTTGCGAAAAACGATATCGACGTCGCGCTCGATGCTCATCAGTCAGCCTCCGGCGAGGGGGCGTTGAGCCAGGCGAGCGCGTGCTCGACCGCCTGAACCATCGCAGCCGGGGCGCCGTAGAGGGGCCCGTCGATGCCATCGCAAATGCGTCGCGCGGTGCGCACCGCGGTTGAGACCACAACGTCGTGCGTCACAGCGATCGGGCACTCCCGAAAGCGCAGGTCGGCCGTCGGCTTGAACTGGCCAAACACCGCATACCCGGGGATGAAGAGGCCCTCGG
>JAGQIK010000171.1 GCA_020431405.1 Myxococcales bacterium | reverse complement strand
GAAGTCGTGGCTGTCGGTGTTGTCGCAGGCCGTGTTGCTGCCGTCGAAGCAGCCCTGCGGGCCGTTCCACGACCACTTGCCGCTGCTCGGGCGATAGTAGATGTCCTCGTAGGTGCCGAAGGCGGCGGCCCAAGAGGGGCCGAACGAGCCGCCGGCGAGGGTGCCGAAGACGGCGCCGATGCGCGCGCCCTTGGAGATGGTGCCCTCGTACGACGTGCAGTTGAAGAGGCCTAGCGAGTCGGTGCACTCCCAGATCGCCGGCTCGGTGTTGACGTTCACGTTGGTGCCGCTGACCAAATAGACCGACGTGGTCGCCGTCGCCGTCGCGCCCCACAGGCCGTAGCGGTCCTTGCCGCCGAGCTGGCCCTCGAGCGAGAGCGAGCGCGTCCAGTTGGTGCCGCTGAAGCGATAGGCGCCGCCGTTGTCGCCGACAGCGAGGCGGTGGCTGATCGCGTTGAGCGCGTCGGGCGTTGTGGTGGGCGTCGACAGCGCGGTGCCGTCGAGGCGCGCGATGACGCCGCGGGTGCCGTCGGTATCGGAGGTGTACTCGCCGACCGCCCAGACGCCGCTGCCCGTGACCTTGGCCACGGCGTTGAGCTGGCTCGAGCGCACGCTGGCGCCGCCAACCACCAGCGTGTTGTCCTCGACCACGTCGCGGCACGCCGCGCGCGCGCAGAAGGCGGCGACGCCGCCGACAGGGGTGCACGCCTTGCCGTCGACGAAGGTCGTCTGCGTGGTGGACTGCGACGCTGCGCACTCCTTGCACGCGTCGTTGGGATCGCTGTCGCCGTCGGCGAGGCACGCCCCGTTGATGAGGCAGTTGCCAGCCTTGACCTCGTGCTCGCACTTGCCCTGCGCGCACGTGTCGGTGGTGCAGGCGAGGCCATCGTCGTCGCACGCGTCGCCGTCAGATCTGGCTGTCCAGGCGAGCGGGTCATCGCCCGGGCTGCACACGCTGCAGCTGTTGTCGCTCGGGCTGTCGTCCTTCTCGTAGCACTTGCCGCCGATCAGACAGCGGTTGGACTTGAGCGTGTTGATGCACTTCTGCGCGGCCTTGTCGCAGCGGTCGTCGGTGCAGTCGCGACCGTCGTCGCAGTCCTTGTCGGTGCCGCAGACGGCGGGCACCACGTCGGGCTGCAGCTGATCGACGGTGCTGTCGCCGACGGGGCCGTCGCCGGCATCGTCGCGCGTGATCGGCCGGTCGACGCTGCCGTCGCGGCCCACGCCGTTGTCGCCGCCTTGATACGAAGGGTTGGCATCGGTGCAGCCCCAGGACAAAGCCGCACACAACGTAAGCGCCATTAGCGCCGCTTCACGACGAAAGAAACACATAAGCCGCCCACCTAACACAAAACTCGGTGTGTTTAGTATCCCCAAGGCCTGGCCTCACGTCCAGGAGCCGCCGGGGTGACCAATCGCCCATCTGGCGGGCCGAAAGGCGACTGCAGCAGCCACGTGGCGGCGCCGCCACGTCCAGCAACACTCTGTAACTACAGGGGCTCCGCCTGGCTCGGGCGTTGCACACACATGTGGGCGTCCGATTTCCGGACATCGCCAACCGCCGGGAGCCTGAAAGTGAAACGCCAAGATCCGCGCTCGTTCGTCACCATCGCCGCGGTCTGTGCGCTGGCCAGCGCGTGCGCGCCTGCCACCGACGACCTCTGCGCCCAAGCGGCGCGCCACGTCGCGAGCTGCAACGGCGCCATGCCCGACATGGACGGCTTGCGCTGCAGCGCGAGCGCCGCGGCCGAAGCGCAAGGCGTGCTGAGCAAGACGTGTTCGGAGCTGCGGCCCAGCGGCGGCAGCGAGCCCGGCAAAGAAGACTTCTGGACCGGCGACGGCAGCATCGCCAAGGCGGCCTGCCTGCTGATGGTCGGCGCGCGCGACGGCGGGCTCGGCGCGCTGTGCTGCTTCGATCGCAACTGCCGCGGCGACGCGGTCGGACAGAGCAACGTCTGCCGCGACTACCGCTGCCGCGTGGCGAGCGAAGTGGGCGGCCCGTGCAAGCGGCGCGGCCACTGCCAGAGCGGCCTCGCCTGCGTCGCCAAGACCTGCCAGACGCCGCGCGCGCGCGGCGAAGCCTGCCCCACCGGCCACGGCGACTGCGCCAGCGGTTTGATCTGCGGCCCCGCGGGCACCTGCAGCGATCGGCTCGCCGACGGCGAGACCTGCACCGACAACGCGCAGTGCGCGCTGCGCTCGACCTGCATCGCTGGTCAGTGCGCGCCGCGAGGCAGCGCCGGCGCGCGCTGCGACGACGGCGACGCCTCCGACTGCGACCACGGCCTGACCTGCATCGACGGCAGCTGCGCGAGCAGGCCAGCGAGCGGCGGCGCCTGCGACCGCTCCGTCACGTTCCAGTGCCCCTTCGGCGAGACCTGCTGGCAAGGGCGCTGCGAGGCGCGCCACCCGCTCGGCGGCGCCTGCGAGAACCTGCACGACTGCGACGAGGGCTTCTGTCGCGGCGGCGTCTGCACGGACATCTTCGGCAGCTAGCTGGAGACTCGCAGCGGCGTCGTAGGACCTCGGGCCTCGGGCCTCGGGCCTCGGGATCGGGCAACGCGGCGGACGGTCAGGCTGCGGGCTTCCGATCGAGCCGCAGGCTCGCGCTTCGCGCTTCGCAACAGTGACTGGTTGCGGCGCCGCCCAGCTGCAAACCGTGCAAGGCGCTCGCGTTCAGGATCCTGAAGCCTGAGGCCTGAGGCCTGAGGCCCTGCTCGCACACCGCGTGGACGCGCCGCATCGCGCCGCGTAAACTCGTCGGCGCAAACGTGACCACTCGAATCTCCGTCAACGGCGTCATCGGCGACGATCACGCCCAGATCTCGGTTCTCGACCGCGGCTTCCTCTACGGCGACAGCATCTACGAGGTGCTGCGCACGTACCGCGGCGAGCCGTGGGCGCTCGAGCCGCACCTCGACCGGCTGCAGAAGTCGGCCGAGCTGTTGATGATGGGGCGCATCGACCGCGCGCTGATCGAGCGCGAGATGCGCGCCACCATCGCCGCGGCGGTCGACGCCGGCGACGGCGGCGGCGGCGAGAAGCACGACGAGAGCTACGTGCGCGTGATCGTCACGCGCGGCACGGGACCAATCAGCCTCGACCTCGCCGTGGCCGCCGCGCCGAGCCGCGTCATCATCGTGACGCCCGTGCGCGCGCTCGACCCCGCGCTCTACCAGCGCGGCGTGAAGGTCTTCGTGGTGCACGCGAGCGGCTCGGCTGTGGCGGCGACGCACGGCGCCAAGAGCGGCAACTACCTGCCCAATATCCTCGCCCTCGCGCGCGCGCGCGAGCACGACGCGCACGAAGCGCTGCTCGTCGACGCCCACGGACACATCGCCGAAGGCTCGTCGAGCAACGTCTTCGCGCGCTACGGCGAGACGCTCTGCACGCCGCCGCTCGACGTGGGCATCCTCGAGGGCATCACGCGGCGCACGATCATCGAGCTCGGGCGCGAGGCCGGCATGACCGTCGAGGAGCGCAATCTGACGCCCGAAGAGCTCGCCGCGGCGGACGAGGTCTTCTTGACCAGCACGCTGCGCGAGGTGCTGCCGGTGACACGCGTCGACGGCGTGCTCGCCGACGGCGACGGCACGCTCACCGAGGAGACGCTCGTCGGTGACGGCAAGCCCGGCGCCGTCGCACACGCGCTGCGGCGCGCCTATCGGCGGCGCGTAGGCGATCCGCTGCCTTGAGCGAGGCCGCGGCGCCCACGCGGCAGCAGCAGCGACGCGTGCTCGTGCAGCTTGGCGCCAGCGGCGTCGTGGCAACGATCTGCTACGCGGTGATCACGCGCGCGACGTCGCTTTCGCAGCTGCGCCCGCTGGCGGCGACACTGATCGCCACGCTGCCGTTCATCGTCGCCGCGCGCGTGGCGCTCTCGCGCGAGGCCGCGGCGCTATCGCGGCGCGCGCTGCTGGCGGTGGTGGTGCTCGGCGTGGTGGCGATGCGCTTGGCGGTGCCGCTCGGCAAGCCCACCGCGTCGGACGACGCCTACCGTTATCTCTGGGACGGGCGCGTGCAGGCGGCCGGCCACAACCCTTACGCCTACCCGCCGCAGCACCCGCGGCTGGTCGAGCTGCGCGACGCGCGCTTCTACCCCAACGTCTTTCGCCCCGACCTGCGCACGGTCTATCCGGGCCTCGCCGAGATGTGGTTTGTGGTGGCCTACGCGATCTCGCCGAGCGGCTTCATCGGGCTCAAGCTGGTGCTGCTGCTGCACGACCTCGCGGCGCTGCTGCTCTTGTGGCGTCTGCTCTCGCAGCGCGGCCTGGCGCCGGCGCGCGTGGTGCTCTACGTCTGGTCGCCGCTGGTGGTGGTGCAGCTCTACGCGGGCTGCCACCTCGACGGGCTGATCGTGCCGTGGCTGCTCGCGTGCGTGATGTGGGCCGAGTCGCGGCCGCTGCTCGCCGGCGCCGCGCTCGGCGCGTCGGCGATGGTGCGCCCGATCACCGCGCTGTGCGGGCCCGCGCTGGCGCTGCGCCGTCCGATCAAGGAGGGCGCGCTGGCGGCGCTCGGATTTGTCGTCGCGGCGGCGCTGTGCGTGCTGCCCTACGCGCGCGCCGGCGCGAAGATGGTCGAGTCGCTGCTCGTCTACAGCAAGCACTGGCAGTTCAACGGCTCGCTGTTTCGCCTGCTCGACGCGCTGCTCAACCAGAAGCGCTGGTTTCGCAACGCGCTCTACGCGGGCATCGCGGCCGGCTCGCTCGGCATCGGCGCGCTGCGCCGCCCGCCGCGCAGCGCACGGATGGCGCTGGCGCTGGCGCTCTACTTCGCCTTCGCGCCGACGGTCTATCCCTGGTATCTCATCGCGCCGCTCGCGCTGGCGGTGCTGCACGGAAGCGGGCTGCTCGTCGTCGCGCTGCCGGCGCTCGCCTCGCTCGCCGACTTGGTGTGGCTCGACGGCGTGGTCGGCGGGCAGTGGAGCGTGCCGACGTGGGCGCTGCTGCTCGAGTATGGCGGGCTGTACGGGCTGCTCGGCTACGAGCTGTGGCGCGGCCGACGACCAGCTGCGCCACAGCGCGAGTAGCTACATACGTTTGGCGTAGTACTCGACGACCAGCTGCACCTCGATGTCGAGGGGCACGGCCGAGTGGTCGGGCAGCTCGGCGACCTTGCAGGTGTTGGTCGAGGGATCGAGGTCGAGCCAGCCGGGGACGGCGAGCGACGGGTGCGCCATGGCGTCTTTGACGATGGCGAGCTCTTTGCTCTTGTCGCGCACACTGATCACGTCACCGGGCTTGACGCGGTACGACGGGATGTCGACGCGGCGGCCGTTGATCTGGATGTGACCGTGCTTGATCAGCTGGCGCGCGGCCGGGATGGTCGGCGCGAAGGTGCTGCGGAAGACGGCGTTGTCGAGGCGACGCTCGAGCAGCTCGAGCAGCTTGTCGCCGGTGGCCATCTTGTTGGCCTTGGCCTCTTTGACCAGGCGGCGGAACTGCCGCTCGCCGACGCCGTAGTTGAAGCGCAGCTTCTGCTTCTCGATCAGCTGGCGGCCGAAGTCGGAGAGCCGACCGCGGCGGCGCTGGCCGTGCTGGCCGGGTGGATAAGGGCGGCGCTCGGTGCTCTTGCGCGACAGGCCGGGGAGATCCGTGCCCAGCGCGCGCATCTTGCGCATACGGGGACCAGTGTAACGTGCCATTTTCTTTCACCTTTTTCGCTGGCTCGCCACGCAGAGGACGCTTACCGACCGCTCCGTGAATCCAGCGCTAACCTGCGAGGCGCGCGGCCTCGAAGGCATGACGTTTCTAGCGGAAACCACCCGCTAGCCATCACGAGAGGTGCAGGCACCTCTCAGGGACCGCGCCAGATACCATCTGCCGCTCCGGGGCGCAAGCGCTCAGCGATCAGCGATAGGCGTAGTAGACGGCCGAGACGCGCCAGCTGCCGCCGCTGTGCACGTTGTCGATGGCATAGGCGAAGGTGTGCTTGCCGGGCTTGGCCAGCGCGGGCACCTCGTAGACCAGCGGCGCGGTCAGCGACCCCGGGCACCAGTTGGCGCGCGACGCGCGCACGCTGCTGATCGCGCCGCAGGGGTTCTCCTTGCAGTAGTCGCCGAAGGGCCCCGGCGTGAGGGTGCAGAGCGTCGCGCAGTCGTTGCGCCACGGCGCGGGGGCGTCGATCTCCTTGCCGTCGACGAGCAGGTGGTGCCGGCGCTGGCAGAACTCGTCGGCGCCGCCGATGCACGCCTTGTCGCCGCTCGGCTGCGCGCCGCCGTGGCCCGTCACGCGATACGCGATCACGCCCTTGGTGGTCCCGTCGGGGACGTCGATGTCGACGCGCTGCTCGCCGTCGCCCGCTTTGTAGGTGTGGTCGAAGAGTGGGATCGCGGCCAACACCTCGCGCGGTGGCGCGCCCGGCACGGTGTCGAGCTTGACGGTGACCCACCAGCCGCCGTTGGAGCCGGTGATCTGGCCGCTGGCGTCCGAGTAGGTCGGGATCACGACGCGCAACGTGTGGTCGCCGGGGCGCGCGTTGGCGAGGTCGGTGACGTCGATCTCGAGATGCAGCGGACCGCCGAAGGGCGTGATGGCACGCATCGGCTCGAACGACGGTGGCCCCGCCGCTGCGTCGGCGGGCGGATCGACGCGCAGCTCGAAGTTGCGGTCGAAGGCGTCACAGTCCTCGGGCCAGCGCTGGCCCGCCGGCGGCGTCCAGGTGAAGGGGAAACACGACGTCTCGAGATCGACGACGAGCGTCGCCTTGGCGTAGGCGCCGCGCGCGATACGCATCGGCGCGTCGGCGCGCCGCACGTTGGTGTCGCCGCGGCTGTTGATGCGCACGCGGTCGAAGATGGTGATGGTCTGGGGAACCAGCGCAGGTGCGTCGACGGCCGCGTCGGCGCCGCCGCTCGCGGCCACGTCGCGGGCGGCGTCCGGGGTGCCCTGCTGCGCTGCGTCCGAGCAGGCGGACGCGCTCGACAAGACCACGCAGCAGAGGGCGAAGGCTCGGCTCGGGCTCACGTGGTTAGGGTAGCGCTTATTTCTTATTCAGCGCCCAGCTGTAGGGCAGGAACTTGAGCGTCGAGGTGGCGATCTTGGGCGCGTCGACGCCGCGGCGATACTTGGTGATGAACTTGTTGACCGAGCCGGCGTTGGCGACGAAGTCCTTCTTGTACCACTGGAACAGCTTCGAGACGTGCACGTCGCCGCCCTTGATGCGCACGCCGTGGTGGTTCTTCTTGAGAAACGTCGCGGTCAGTCGGTCGAGGTCCTTGTCGACACGCGCCGCCGAGAAGGCGCGCGACATCAGCGGCGGGCAGGAGCGCGCGCCGCAGACGAGCGCGAAGTGCACGCGCGCGTCTTTGAACGTCGGTCGGATGACGCCGTTCTCGAGCTGGTTGAGCGTCATCATGCGGCCGGCGATCTTGTGTTTGACCTTGTCGAAGAAGCCTTTGACCTTCATCACGCTGCTGATGGGGTAGCGGTCGACGATCGCCTTGATCACGGTGGCGTTGTAGGCGTTGATGTAGAAGGCGAGCTTGGCCTTCTTGGAGCCGCCTGGCTTCGACTTGCCGACCGACGCGACGTAGGCGTCGAGCTGCTTTTGGGCGTTGGCTTTGATGCCGGCGTAGTCGACGCGGCCGCCGCGCACGTACTTGCGCAGGATCTTGTCGAAGGGCTTGTGACTGACGGCCCGGGCGTCGCGCGCGCCGAGCGAGATCAGCAGCGCGCTGGCGGCGACGAAGAGCGCAGCGCGACGGAAGAGAGAAGGCATGGCGGTGTCTCCTTGGCTAGTCACTAGGGCCCTACGTGACACGAGCCGCGGCGGTTTCTTGAACCGATGGGTGAGCGTGCGCATCCTACCTTGAAACGTGCTTCGTAAGCTGCAACGCTCGATAATCTTATGACTCGACGCCTCACCATCGCTGAATTCAACGCGCTGCTCGCAGAGCGAATCCTGTTTTTCGACGGCGCCATGGGCACGATGCTTCAGGGGTACGCCCTCGACGAAGCCGACTTTCGCGGCGAGGCTTTCAAAGACCATCCGGCCACGCTCAAGGGCGCCAACGACCTGCTGTCGATCACGCGCCCCGACGTGGTGCGCGAGGTGCACGACGCGTTTCTCGATGCGGGCGCCGACATCATCGAGACCAACACGTTCAACGCCAACGCCGTCGCGATGGCCGACTACCAGCTCGTCGGCGCCGTGCGCGAGATCAACCTCGCCGCGGCGCGCGTGGCGCGCGAGGCCGCTGACGCCGCCACCGCGCGCGACCCGTCGCGGCGCCGGCTGGTGGCGGGCGCGCTGGGGCCAACCACCAAGACGGCGTCGCTGTCGCCCGACGTCAACGACGCGGCCGCACGCTCGGTGACCTTCGACGAGCTGGTGGCGACATACAGCGAGCAGGCCGCCGCGCTGCTCGACGGCGGCGTCGACATCCTGCTCGTCGAGACGAGCTACGACACGCTCAACATGAAGGCCGCGCTGTTCGCGGTGATGACGCTCTTCGACGAGCGCCCCGACTGCCAGGGCAACGGCCGGCCGCCGCTGCTAGCCTCGGTGACGATCACCGACGCCAGCGGGCGCACGCTCTCGGGCCAGACCGTCGACGCGTTCTGGGTCTCGGTCAAGCACGCGCCGCTCTCCGCGGTGGGCGTCAACTGCGCGCTCGGCGCCGACGACATGCGACCGCACGTCGAGGCGCTCGCCAAGAACGCGCACATCCCGGTGTTCTGCTACCCCAACGCGGGCCTGCCCAACGAGTTCGGCCAGTACGACGACACGCCCGAGCACATGGCGGGTCTGTTGCGCGAGTTCGCTGACGCGGGGTGGCTCAACCTCGTTGGCGGCTGTTGCGGCACGCGCCCCGAGCACGTGCGCGCCATCGCCGCGACCGTTGCCGGCTGCGCGCCACGCACGCCGCCGCAGCCCAACCCCTACTCGCAGCTGTCGGGGCTCGAGCCGTTCACGATCCGCCCCGACGGCAACCTGGTGATGATCGGCGAGCGCACCAACATCACCGGCTCGGCGCGCTTCCGCAAGCTGATCGAAGCCGACGACTACGAGAAGGCGCTCGAGGTCGCGCGCACGCAGGTCGAAGGCGGCGCCAACATCCTCGACGTCAACATGGACGAAGGCCTCATCGACTCGGAAGCGGCGATGACGCGCCTTCTGAACCTCATCGGCAGCGAGCCCGACATCGCGCGCCTGCCGATCATGATCGACAGCTCCAAGTTCTCGGTCATCGAGGCCGGCCTCAAGTGCCTGCAGGGCAAAGGCGTCGTCAACTCGATCTCGCTCAAAGAGGGCGAGGAGACGTTCAAGCGGCAGGCGCGTCTGATCCGTCGCTACGGCGCCTCCGTGGTGGTGATGGCCTTCGACGAGACCGGACAGGCCGACACGCTCGAGCGCAAGCTCGAGATCGTCGAGCGCGCGCACGGCATCCTCACGCGCGAAGTAGGCTTCCCCGAGGAAGACATCGTCTTCGATCCCAACATCCTCACGGTGGCCACCGGCATCGAGGAGCACAACCAATACGCAGTGGCCTTCATCGAGGCCACGCGCGAGATCAAGCGCCGCTTCCCGCGCTGCAAGGTCTCGGGCGGCGTGAGCAACATCTCCTTTTCGTTCCGCGGCAACAACCGCGTGCGCGAGGCCTTCCACTCGGCGTTCCTCTATCACGCGATCCAGGCGGGCCTCGACATGGCGATCGTCAACGCCGGGCAGCTCGAGGTCTACGAGGAGATCCCGAAGGCGCTGCTCGAGCACGTCGAGGACGTGCTGCTCGACCGGCGTCCCGACGCCACCGAGCGCATGGTCGACTTCGCCGAGACGGTGGGCAAAAAGAAGAAGGGCGCCAAGAAGGACGACGCTTGGCGCTCGGGCACGCTCGAGCAGCGGCTCTCGCACGCGCTGGTCAAGGGCATCGACAAGTTCATCGAGCAAGACACCGCGGAGGCGCTCGAGAAGTACGACCGCCCGCTGCACATCATCGAGGGCCCGCTGATGGCCGGCATGAACGTCGTCGGCGATCTGTTCGGCGCCGGCAAGATGTTCCTGCCGCAGGTGGTCAAGAGCGCGCGCGCGATGAAAAAGGCCGTGGCGTTCTTGATGCCGCACATGGAGCGCGAGAAGGCCGAGATGCTGGCCAGGGGAGAGGTCCCCGAGACGGCGGGCGCCAAGATCGTGATGGCCACGGTCAAGGGCGACGTGCACGACATCGGCAAGAACATCG
>JAGQIK010000170.1 GCA_020431405.1 Myxococcales bacterium | reverse complement strand
GCGGGTGGTTGACGGCGTAGAACGTGTTCGCGTTGCTCGCGAAGACGAGGTCCGTCTGGCGCGTGGCCTGGATCCAGATCACGTGCGTTTCGCCGACCTTCGCCGTGTCGTAGGCGACCTTGCGCGCACCGGTGGCGCCCGCGTCCTGGTCGGGGAAGGTGTAGGTGTAGTCGCCAGCGCCGAGGCCGTTCTCGACGATCTTGCCCTCGGTGGAGCGCCCTTGATGTCGATGGGGAAGCCGCGGTCGTCTTTGAGCAGGAAGCGAACGGTGATCGGCCCGGTGGCGGTCGAGGGGGAGACTTCCTTGATCTCGACGTTGATGCCGGTGCTCGGGAAGACGCTGCCGCTCGGGCCGGGCGTGCCGCCGTTGCAGACGTAGGTCGTCGCCGCCGAGTTGACCTCGCCCGGGTCGAGCGTGCCGTTGCCGTCATCGTCGATACCGGTCTCGATCTTCTGGCCGCCGTTGGGGCAGTTGGTGCCCTCGGGTTCGGCGCTCACCTTCACGAGCGCGTTCTTGCCGGCGTTGCCGGTGCCGCCTGCGCCGTCGCAGACGTAGCGCGTGGCCGACGAGCTGACCTCGTCGTCGTCGAGCGTGCCGTTGCTGTTCTTGTCGAGACCGATCTCGATCTTGAAGCCGCCGTCCTTGCAGTTCGTGCCCGCAGCTTCGGCGCTCGTGCGGGTGAGCGCGTTGTTGCCGCCAGGTCCAGGATCACCAGCAGGCCCCTGCGGGCCCTCACAAGCGGGTAGTAGAGATAACCCCAGGATAGCGACAGACACCAGGCACCAGCTTCGGCTCTGCATCGACGGGCTCCTTTCCGTGCACACGTGTCCTGCCGAAAGCGATCTACTCATATGCATGGAATATGGCCGTCGCAGCGGAAAACCCCGCTGATAGATGTCAGGCGGCGGGTCGTTTCTTCACCTTTTTTTCGTGCGCCGGGCGCGTGCGGAGGTGGCTGTGATCGCTAGGTATTTTCGTAGTCACGGAGCTTGCGGTAGAGCGTCCGCTCGCTGATGCCCAGGATCCGGGCGGCCCGACCGCGGTTGCCCTCGACGGCGCGTACGACGCGCTCGATGTGTTGGCGTTCGATGTCGGCGAGGGTGCGCATAGACCCGACGGCGGGGTTGGTCGTGCTACTGCCCGAGCCGCGTACCTCGCTCGGCAAATGACGCACCTCGACGAGGTCGCCCTCGGACACGATCATGCCGTGCTCCACGACGTGCAGCAGCTCTCGCACGTTGCCCGGCCAGCGATATGCGGTCATCGCAGCCACCGCGCCGGCGCTGAAGCGCTTGCTGCGATCGTAGCGCTGGTTGAGACGAGCGACGACGTGCGCGACGAGCGCTGCGATGTCTGCCGGACGCTCGCGCAGCGGCGGCACCTCGACGCGGATGGTGCTCAAGCGATAGAACAGATCGCGCCGGAAGTACTCGCGCGCCATCAGCTCGTGCAGATCACGATTGGTGGCGGCGATGATGCGCACGTCGACTTTGATCTCTCGCGTGCCGCCCACGTGGCGAAACGTACCGCTCTCGAGCACGCGCAGCAGCTTGACCTGCGTGGCGAGACTGACGTCGCCAACCTCGTCGAGAAAGATCGTCCCGCCGTCGGCCACCTCGAAGAGCCCGTGCTTGGTCTCGGTGGCGCCCGTGTAGGCGCCTTTGTCGTGGCCGAAGAGATCGTTGTGCAGCAGGTCTTCGTGCAGCGCGGCGCAGTCGACGATCACCAGCGGCTGCGCGGCGCGTTTGCTGCGCGCGTGGATGCGCCGCGCGACGACGTCCTTGCCAACGCCCGTCTCGCCGAGCACCAGCACGGTCGAGTCTGACTGCGCGACGCGATCGATCAGCGCGCTGAGCTCGCGAAAGGCTTCGCTGCTGCCGACAAAGCCGCTGCCCGCGTCGTGTGCCGCGTAGCCGTCGCGCAGGATCGAGTTGTGGCGCAGCAGCTTCTGGTGTTCGAGCGCCTTGTGCAGCGCGACCTCGAGCTCTTCGATGGGGCAGGGCTTGCGCAGGTAGTCGTATGCGCCCGAGCGCATCGCCTCGATCGCCGTGTCGATGGTGCCGTGGCCGGTGAGCACGACGAGCTCCATCTGCGGTCGCCGCTCTCGCGCGAAGCGCACCACGTCGAGCCCTTCGCCGTCGGGCAGGCGCAGGTCGACAACGCCGAGATCGAACTCCTCCGCGCGCAGTCTCGAGCGCGCCTCCTCCACCGACGCGGCAGGCGTTGTCTGGTAGCCCAGGCGCCGCAGCTCACGCGTCATCAGCTGGCGATAGGTATCGTCGTCGTCGACGAACAGAAGCGGTGTGCTCGTCTCGCCCATCACGCCGTGCCGTCTCGCGGCGGCGAGGGGAACGCCACCGAAAACGTCGTGCCTTCACCGAGGCGGCTCTGCACCGCGATGTCGCCGTCCCAGCCGCGCGCCAGGTTCATCGAGACGAACAGTCCCAGCCCCGTCCCGCCGCGCGAGCCGCGTTGCGTGTAGAACGGCTCGAAGACGTGGGCGACCTCGTCAGCGCTCATGCCGCGGCCGCTGTCGACGACATCGATGATCACGCGATCGTCGTCGTCGCTCGAGCAGCGCACCGTGATCGTGTCGCCGTCGGCGCTCGCCTCGATGGCGTTGTAGAGCAGGTTGAGCAGCACCTGCTGGACGGCCGAGCTGTTGGCGACGATGTTGCACGCGGTCAGGCCGTTGGCCTCGTGCACGATGTCCACGCCGTGGTCGCGCGCGGTGCGCTGGCAGAGCCCGATCGTGACCTCGACGAGCGAGGCGAGGTCCACCACCTCCTTGGCGAGAGACTTGCCTCGCGCCAGCCGCAGGAACTGCTCGGTGATCGCGCCACAACGCTGCACCTGCGTGCGAGCGATGCGCACGTATTCGTCGGCGTCCTCGCGCGCCGCCGGCGAGAGCGCTGGCTCCGCCGCGAGCAAGCGCGCGAGCCCCGAGAGGCAGGTGCCGATCGAGCCGAGCGGCGTGTTGAGCTCGTGCGAGAAGCCCGACGCGAGCACCCCGAGCGAGACCATGCGCTGGTAGTCGGCGAGCTTGGCCTCGGCGCTGCGACGATCGGTGATGTCACGCCAGACCTCGACCACGTGGGTCACCACACGGCCATCCGTGTAGACCGGCGAGCAGCGCACTTCCTCTTGGCGCGTGGACCCGTCGGCGAGCTGGCGCTGGCGCACGGCCATCTGCACCGAGCCTGTCTCGAAGCAGCGCAGCGAGGGGCACTCCTGCTCGCCGCAGCAGCACGACAGCGCGCCATCGTTGCCCCCGAGATAGCAGCACTCGTGTCCGATGATCTCGCGCTCGCGGCCGGGGAAGCGGCGGGCGAACGCGTCGTTGGCGGCGACCACGCGGCGCTGGCGATCGAGCACCACCATGCCGTCGTCGACGCTGTTCATCACCTTCTCGAGGTCCGCTCGCTGCTCTTCGAGCTGCCCGAGCAGTCCGGTGACGGAGTCCGCCATGTCGTTGAACTGGCGCTCGACGCGCGCGAGGGCGTCGTCGCCCTCGATGGGCACGCGGCGCGTGTGCTCGCCGCGGGCGATGGCGCGCGCGGTGCGTTCGAAGCGCACCAGGCGACGGATCACCAGACGCCGCACCGCCACGCCGATGCCCACAAGCAGCGCGAACGCCAGCGCGCCCGCCCCCAGGCTGATGCGCTGCATCGACGCGGCGATGGCGCGGCGCGTTTGACCGACGGGGATGTC
>JAGQIK010000169.1 GCA_020431405.1 Myxococcales bacterium | reverse complement strand
GGCAGGTCCTGCGACGAGCGCGCGTAGCCGGACAGCTCGAGCCGCAGGTTCATGCCCTTCGAGAGCAGCGGGCGATAGGCGCCGGGCAGCAGCGCCACCACCTTGTAGCGCGCCTTCTTGCCCTGCATGGTGAGCACGATGTCGCCGGGCTTGATGCGCTGGCTGGCGCGCACGCGCACGTCGCCGACGATGCCCTCGTGCGGCGCGCGCAGAAACTGCTTCTTGAGCCGCTCGCGCGCCACGTCGCGGCGCGACTTGAGGTTGCTCAGCAGCTGCTGCGCCGACTTATCGGCCGGGTCGCGCAACAGCTTGGCCAGCTGCTGTTCGTAGTCGCGCGTGATGCGGTTGTAGTTGGCGAGCTCCTGGTCGTGGTGCAGCGAGACGAGCACGTCGTTGGCGCGCACGCGCGCGCCCGGTCGCACCCACACCTCGGCCACCGTCGCCGGATGCACCGCCGTGACCAGCGTGCGTCCTTCGACGATCACGATCGCCGGCCCGCGCGCGTACTCGCGCACCTTGCCGAACACGCCGAACACCGCGGCGCTCGCCGTCACCACCAGCAGCAGCCAGAACGTGACGTGCATCCACGGCGACTGCAGCCGCAGCGGCTCGCCTTCGGCGCTCTGCCCGCGCGCGTAGTGATCGAGCGCCTCCTTGCGGAAGATCTTCTGCGAGCGCCCTTGCGCGGTGACGTCGGCGGCCTGCTCGAGCACGTTGAGCTGCGACTGCAGGTCCACGCGCGAGAGCGCGGTCTGCACCTGCGCCGCGACCATGCGCATGATCAGCCGCTCTTGGCGGTCGAACATCGGCCGGCTGGCGGCGCGCGCGACGACGAGCAGCGCCAGCACGCGCTTTTCGGCGAGCACCGCCTGGCTCTGCAGCTGCACGGTGTTGACGCGATCGAGGCCGGTGCGCTCCGAGCCGTCGTAGGTCTGCGCGTCGGCCCAGTCCTCGGCCACGACCGGCTCGATGACGAGGCGCTCGTCGCCCATGCCTGAGGGATCGTCGCTGTCGCGGTGGTAGCGGCTGTCGCGCGAGACGTTCTCGGTGCTGACGCCCGTGCCGGTGCGCGCGACGTAGCCCACCATGCCCGCCGCGATCGGCGTCTGCTTCATCGCGCCAGCGGAGTCGACCGAAAAGAGCCGCTCCTTGTCGGTGTCGCACAGCAAAAAGTACGCGCGGTCAGCCTCGACCATGTCTTCGAGCGCGGAGAAGACCAGCCGGCCGATGCTGCGCGCGTCGGCCTGCAGCGCGAGCTGCTCGGCGAGGGTTACGATGCGCGACAGGTAGCGCGGGTCGACCTCTTGTGCCGGCCCCTTGGTGATCGCCGACAGCTCGGTGATGCGCGAGCGCACCGCCCCCTGCGCGATCTTGGCCAGCTCGTTGACGTCTACGTTCTCCGAGGCGAGGTAGTAGACGACCTTCTGGTCGATGAGCTCCTGGTATCGCGACGGGTCGGCGCCGCTCGCCGCCACCAGCGCCTTGGCCGAGTTGCCGGGGTAGTTCTTGACCGCCTCTTCGATGAACACTCGCGCCGTGGGGCCGTCGAGCTGCGGGCCGATGCAGATCAGCGCTACGTCGTAGGCGTCGAGGTAACGCATGGCGTCGTCGGTGGACTGCGCCCAGATCACGTTGGCCATCTGCGTCAGCGACGCGTGCATGATCGGCGCGACGTGTCCGTCGAAGCCGAAACACATCGCCATCGGGCGCCACTGCGAGACGATGGCGCGCAGCAGCTGCTCGATGCGGTTGTTGAGCTTGAACTCGACGCCCACCTCGTAGCAGGGCTGACCTTTGTGGTCCTTGGAGTGCGCGGCGCCGAGGATCGAGACCTCGCACTCGATCAGCTGGCGCGGCCCCGGCGTGAACGAGACGTGGATCGTCGCGTCCTTGCGCAGGGTGTTGGGCGCCGTGGGCGCCAGCTGCGCGACCATGCCGACGCGCGAGAGCTTCGTCACCGTGCCGATCAGCTGGGTCTCGCCGTCGCCGACGGTGAAGGCCACCGGCGTGCGGAACGGCACGTAGGTGGCGGCGGTGCTGTGGCTTCCGGTAGTCACGATACCTCTCGGGCAGTCCCAGGTAGAAACCTAACCGTGAGAAACTAACCGCTTAGCGGACGCGCACGTTGAACCGCTCGGGGAGCTCGCCGATGGCCGCATCGAGGGCCGCACGCGCCTCGGCGTACTGACGCAGCATCGACGCCAGCGTGCTCTCGTTCTGCGCGAGCGAGAGCTGGATGCGCAGCACGTCGTCTGCCTTGGTCAAACCTGCTTTGAACTGCGTTTCTACCGCGGAAAACGCTTGGCGAGCAAGGGTCGCCGCCTGGCGCGCCGCGCCGACGCTGCGGTAGAGCGCCTGGACGCGGGCGAACGCCGAGCGCACCTCGGTCAGCACGCGGATGCGTGCCCCGCGCAGCTGCTCGCGCGCGCGCTCGCGAAAAAGCTCGGCGCGGTCGGCCAGCGCGCGTCGCGCGGCGCTGGTCACCGGCAGCTCGAGCTTGAGGCCCACCTGGACGTATGGCTGTTTGGCGGTGAAGACGTTGCCCCAGGCCTTGCCGTGTCCGCCCACCAGGTCCTGGTTGAGCGCGCTGCAGCCGGGGTTGTTGGGGTCGCCGGGCGTGCCCTGCAGGATGCAGTTACCGGTGAGCGCCGTCAGGCCGGCGCCGAAGGTCAGGTCGAGCTTGGGCAGCGCGCGGTTGTCGGCGGCCGACGCGGCGATGCTGCGCGCGCGCAGGTTGTTGCTCGCCTGCCGAATCTCCGCGCGCTTGGCCAGCGCCGTCTGCAGCAGCGTCATCAGCTGGCGGTCGTCCTGCGACGCGTCGGGCCGGTCGGCGGGCAGCACCTCGCCCGTCAGGTCGTTGGCGTCGCGCGCGTCGCCCTTGTAGATCAGCGCGAACAGCTGCGCCTGCGCCGTCTTGACGCTCTGCTCGGCGGCGATCTGCGCCTGCTTGCGCGTGGCCACCGCTGTCTGCGCCTCGATAAGCTCCACCGGCGAGGCCGTGCCGGCGTCTTTGCGCACCTGCACCCAGTTCTGCACCTTGGTCACGTCGGCCAGCGAGCGCTTGGCGATGCGCAGCGTCTCGCGCGCGGCCGACAGCGCGTAGTAGGCGCGCGCCACCGAGAGCGCGACCTCGCTGACACGCGCCTGCACGCTCTTCTGCATGGCGACGTGATCGGCGCGCGCCACCTCGAGCCCGGCGGTGGTCGAGCTCGGACGCCAGCCGCTGAGCAGCGGATGTGTCAGCGTCAACGACAGCGACGCGGCGTGGCGCCTGTCGTAGATGCTCTGACTCTGGTCGGTGTAGAGCGTGCCGGCGTCGAGGGCGATGCGGTAGCTCGTGCCGAAAGGCAAGAGGCCGCGAACGCCGGCGCCGTAGGTGAACGTCGTGGTGTTGTAGCGCCCGTCGTCGTCGGCGTAGGCGTACTCGGTGGTGGCCGCCTCGTGACGAAAGTCGATCTGCGCCTCGATCACCGGAAAGAACGCGCTGCGCTGGGTCCGGATCTGCAGATCGGCGTCCCGCTCGGCGATGCGCTGCACGCGCAGCGTGCTCTCTGCCTCGAGGGCGAGCCTCACACAGTCGGCGAGCGTGAGGCTGCGTGCTGGCGCGGCGCCGGCCACGCCTGCCAGGCCGCCGAGGAGCAAGAGCGCGAGCGATGACTGCTTGAGCATGAGATCGGTCCTCTTGTGACGAGTGACGAGTAGGTGCTAGCGAGCTAGACAGCGGGAAGGCGAATGCTGAACGTAGCACCCTTGCCCGGTGTGCTGTCGACGCTCAGCTTGCCGCCATGCTGCTCCACAGCGCGGCGGGCGGTAGGCAGGCCGAGGCCCATACCGACGCGGCCTTGCTTGGCGGCGAGCGCGAGGTCGAACAGCTGCTCGAGCCGCTCGGATGCAATGCCGGGACCGTCATCGATTATCTCGATGCAGTCACCCCCGTCGCTGTCGCGCCGGCTGCGCAAGGTCAGCGTGCCCATGCCCGACAGCGCGTCGAAGGCGTTCTCCAGCAACGTCAGATAAACCTGATTGAATGCGGCGACGTTGACCTCGCGCGGCGGCAGTGGCTCGAGCTCGAGGCGCAGCTCGACGCCGGCGCGTTTGCGCGCATCGACCATCGCCACGGCAGCCTCGAGCTGCGCGGCGAGGTCTACCGGCGCGCGCTCGGAGGCGTCGAGACGCGCGAAGCCGCTCAGCGAGTCGATGACGGTCTTCATGCGATCGGCGGCTTGGCGCGTGGCCTGCTCGGTCTGCACGATGCCTTCGACGAGCCGTGACAGCTTGCGGTCGTCGGCCACGCGCGCCGGCGCCGCCTCCTCGCCGCTGAAGATCCGATCGAGCCGCTCGCGCAGCTTGCGCGCGCTCGACGAGGCCACGTCGCTGGCGCTTACCAGCGCGCCCACGGGCGTGTTGAGCTCGTGCGCCATGCCGGCGACGAGGTTCGACAGCGCGCCCATCTTGGCGTCGTGCACCGCCTGCGCCTGCTTCTCCATCATGCTCTGCGTGGCGTCCTCGAGCTCGACCACGTCGCGGATGGTGTGGCGCGCCCACCAGGCGAGCCGCACGAGCAGATGCCCTGCCAGCAGCACGGCGATGATGCGCCACAGGAAGAAGCCCAACTTGATGCCCGAGCCGAGCACGGCCTCGACGTTGTCGTTGGTCCAGGTCAGCCGCGGGTCGCCCCAGCCGTAGATCACGTAGCCCACCAGGCAGGACACGGTGACGTAGGCGATCACGAGCGGGTACAGCGGGCGCATGGCGAGCGTGTTGATCACCAGCGGGATCATCGCCACCGCGATGATCTCGTTGCGCAGCAGGAACGCAGGGCTGACCTTGGCCGCGCCGCCGAGCGACGTGTACCAGATGATGGGCATCACGACGATCAGCAGCGCGTCGTAGGCCACGCTCAGCCGGCCGCCCAGCAGCAGCTCGTCGAGCTGTTTCTCCTCGCGCGTGCAGACGCGGATGGTGAACGCGCAGACGACCACGCCGAGCACCAACAGCCCGCCGGTGCAGGCCAGATCGAACGTCGTCGCGGCGTTGGCAAGCGTCACCAGCGCGCCGACGACAAGAAACACCAGGCGCGCGATGCTCGACACCATCAGGCCCTTGGCCTCGCGCTGGCGCAGCAGACGTTCGATACGAGGGTTGCTGATCTCCTCGCGCCGAGGAGGGCGGGCTCTACGCAACACGCGTGCTACAGGCAGCCGGGGTTAGCGCCTGGCGAGCCCTTGTCGCCCGCCGAGCTGCTCCAGGCGCTGTTCTCGGCACACCAGTTGGCCGCGTTGTCCTTGTCGAGGAACGGATTGCGCAGCGACAGCGCCGCGCCGCTGGGGATGCTCCAGCCCTTCGTGTCGTCGTATGCGAACTTGTCGACGATCTTGCCGCCGGTGTCGATGATCAGGACCTCGTCGGCCTTGTTGCTCAGAAAGAAGTTCGTGTACTGGTAGGCCACACCGACGCCGCCGTTCTGGCCGGCCGTCTTGTTGATGCCGAGCACGATGTAGCCTTCCGCTGGCACCATCAGCGGACCGCCCGCGTTGATCGTGTGCGAGTCGCTGCCGTCGTCTTTGATCGTCCAGCCGTTGATGTCGATGGGCGACTTGGTGACGTTGAAGAGCTCGAGGTACTCGCCAGCGCTGTCGAGCACTGCGTTGGGGTCGGCCATGAACTCGGTGATCACGATCGTCTGCGACGGCTGCGGCGGCAGGTCGGGCTGCGGCGTGTCGACCGTCTGATCGCCGCTGCCGCTGTCCGCGTCGGGAAGCGGCGCCTCGGTGATGGTCATGTCTTCGGCCGGCGGACGCCACGTGCCGCCTTGGCGCACGCAGACCTTCTGCGGCAGCTGGCAGAAGTAGCCCTCGGGGCACGTCGGGTCGCCGTTGTTGCAGAAGAACGGCGCGTCGCCGAGATCGGGACAGCCCGAAAGCGCGAGCGCTGCGGGCAGCGCCAGCGCGGCGACGACGACGACGCGGGTTGGGGAGCTCATCGGCCGCCGATCTTAGCGCAGATCACTGCATCTGCAGAATCCACGCCCTCTGGCGCGACGGGATGCCCGAAACGACGTGGCCGACACCCCACAGATGCAGGTGGTCGACGCCGGCGAGGTCGCGCAGCTCGTTGTTGACGCTGGTCAGCGTGCGCACGGCGATGGGGCCGAACCAGCGGTCGAGCTTGGTGTTGTAGTTGAAGAGCGCGATGGTGCGCGTGCCGCCGCCGTAGTCACGGTAGGCGGCGAGCGTGACGAGCCCGTCGTTCTTGTCGGAGGCATAGACAGCGGTGAACGAGTAGGCCGTACCGGCGGCCGGCACGTTGATGCGCGTCCAGCCGCTGCCGTTGTAGCGGAAGACCAACCCCCCGCTGCCGACGACCCACACGTTGGAGGCGCTGGTGCCGTGCATGTCGAGCAGATCGCCGGCGCTGTTGCTGCAGGCCGAGCCGGCCGTGCCGTCGTCGCAGCCCTGCGGCCCGTTGGTCGACCAAGCGTTGCTGCCTCCGGAGTAGTAGATGTCTTCGCCGCTGGGGGCGTTGGCGGCCCACGATGGGCCGACGGCGCCGCTGGACGCGAGCGTGCCGAAGATGCCGCCGCGGATGTTGGTGCCGTTGGCGAAGCCG
Organism: Myxococcales bacterium; assembly: GCA_020431405.1. GTDB lineage: Bacteria > Myxococcota_A > Polyangia > JAGQIK01. The sequence continues at coordinate 1,842 of JAGQIK010000169.1, read as the reverse complement.
CTCGCCCCGGTGCACGCGGTGGCGCTGCCCGAGCGCGTGCAGCGCAGCATCGGGAAGCCGCTCGCCGCGGTGCCACCGAGCAGGAACACGTCGGCGTTGCCCACGGACGTGCCCCACACGCGAAGGCGCGTCGACGCGCCGGGCAGTGCCAGCGTGTTCCAGCCGTTGCCCTCGTATATCAGCGCGCTGCCGCCGCCGACGGCGAGGCGGTAGTGGATGTCGCGCAGCTCGTACTTGGTCAGCGACTGGTCGCTGGTGTTGTCGAGGCGCACGACAAAACCCGCGCGACCGTCGGTGGACGACGTGTCGTTGAACGCGCCGGCGCCCCAGACCTGGTTGTTGGCGGGCGTGATCACCGCGGCCGACGCGATGGTCGTGCCGCCGACGGTCACGCCGACGGCGGACGGCTCGAAGGTCTTTTCGCCGAAGCCGTGGCAGCCGTTGTCGATGCACATGCTGGCGATAGAAAGCGACGCGCACGGCTTGCCGGCGACGAAAGTCAGCGCGGTCTGCGAGACCGAGGCGTTGCACTCGGAGCAGGCGCCCACGGCCTGACCGGTGAAGTAGCAGGCGTTGCCCACGAGGCAGTAGTTGGTGCGGATCGGATGCTCGCACTTGCCGGACTGGCAGATGTCGTCCGTGCACGCGATACCGTCGAGCGGGCAGCCCGTGCCGTCGGGGCGCGTGGTCCAGGCGGTGGTCGACGTATTGGGATCGCAGACCTGGCAGCCGCCTGGATCGGTGTCGCCCTGCCCGTAGCACACGCCCGAGATGAGGCAGCTGTTGCTGATCAGCTGGTGCGTGCAGCTGCCCTGGATGCAGCGGTCGGTGGTGCAGCTGATCATATCGTCGCAGTCGATGTCCTGCGTGCACTGCGGCGGCACCACGTCGGGCGGCAACACATCGGGCGGCTGCGTATCCGCCGTCGAATCGCCGGGGGGCACCGTGTCGCCGGTCATGTCGCCGCCGGGAACATCTGGCGATCCAGCGTCGGCGTCGGCGCGCGGTCCGTCGCGCGTGACGTCGCCGCCAGGCCCATCGCCGGGGCCGTCGACGCGGCTATCACGGCGGGGACCGTCGACTCCGGGGCCATCATCGCCGGGGCCGTCGACGCGACCGTCGCGCCCCGGACCATCGACGCGCGTGTCGCGCTGGCCGCCGCCGCCGTCGTCGTCGAAGCCAGGATTGGGGGAGGTGCACGCCGCCTGCCCGACCACCACCAACGCGCCCAACCCGACGGAGACGACGATACGACTGAGAACGCGCGTTGTGATGACCACAGAAACCTCGCTAAGCGTTCGCTGCCTCTACTTGAGGTGCAGCACCCAGGCTCGGTAGCTCGCGTTGACGCCGCCGAGCGACTGCGGCCTGCGACCGACCAGCCACATATTCGAGTATCCCTCGCCGCCCATGTCGGCGATGTAGCCGCTGCGCACGGTGCCGGTGAAGGTGCGCACGGTGATCGGCCCGAACCAGCGCTTGAGCGCGCGGTTGTAGTTGAAGAACACCACGGTGCGGTTGCCGCCGGCGTCGCGATGCGCGGCGATGGTCACGAGGTTGTCGGCGGGATGCGAAAAGACCGCGTCGAAGTCGTAGGTGTTCTGCGCCGTGACGACGTTGTTGTCGCGCGTCCAGCCGCTGCCGTCGTACGCGACGACGAGGCCGTTGGTGCCGACGGTCCAGATGTCGCTGTCGCTGCTGCCGAACATGTCGGTGAAGTCGTGGCTGTCGGTGTTGTCGCAGGCCGTGTTGCTGCCGTCGAAGCAGCCCTGCGGGCCGTTCCACGACCACTTGCCGCTGCTCGGGCGATAGTAGATGTCCTCGTAGGTGCCGAAGGCGGCG
>JAGQIK010000168.1 GCA_020431405.1 Myxococcales bacterium | reverse complement strand
GCCCCGCCCACGCGCGCCAAACGCTTCGCAGGCCCGCCAGCCTCCCATCCGTCACTAGCCAGCCGCGCCCGAACGCGCCCCAACCACAAGCGCAGGAGGCGTCCTCCCACGCTCGCGCCCAGCGCCTCGCCCCGCGTCGGCGGCCCGGCGTTCAGTGCTGTAGAACGCCTCTACATGCGCGCCAGCTCGTCGGCGAGCTGGCCGAGGTGCAGGCCGACACCGTTGCGTCGCTGCTTCGTGCCCTTTTCGCCATCGGTGCCGTCGACGAAGGTGATCTGCTCGGTGTACGTCAGACGCGTGCCGGCGTCGACCGCGTCGAGCTGCATGGTGGCCAGCGAGACGGAGTGGAAGATGTCGTCGATAACCATCTCGTAGTCGTAGACCACGCGCACGTTGGGCTGGATCAGGTGGTAGCGCGAGACGTAGCGCGAGCGGAAGATGCCGGGGAACTCGCCGGCGAGGATCTCTCCGCCGCCCACGACGAAGTTGTCTTCGCGATGGTGCAGCTTCCACTTGTCGCTGGGTCCGACGAACCAGCGTGCCTTGATCTCGGGGTCGGTCCAGGCGGTGTAGACGCGCTCGAGCTCGGCGTCGTAGACGCGCTCGATGGTGAAGCTGCCGAAGGCGGTTTCTTTGCCCTTCAAGGTGATCTCACTCATCTCGTTTCCTCTTTTTGACCTTCTCTTGTTTCTGTTCGGCGAGCACCTCGCCGAGGCGATCGAGGCGGCGCTCCCACAGCGCGCGCCGCTCGCCGAGCCAGTCGCGCGCGGCGTCGAGGCCGCTGCTTTCGATGTGGCAGGTGCGCACGCGACCGACCTTTTCGCTGCGCACGAGACCGCCTTGCTCGAGCACCTGCAGGTGCTGCACGACGGCGGCGAGCGTCACGCCGAGCGGGCGCGCCAGCTCGCTGACCGAGGCCGGGCCGCGGCTGAGCTGGTCGATGATCGCGCGGCGGTTTGCGTCGGCGAGGGCGCGAAAGACGTGGTCGAGCTGCTGCGCATTTTGGTTAAGCATCTGCTTAACCATTAGCGCTGACCACTACGATAGTCAAGCCGTCACTTAAGTATCATTCGAGCGCGGCGCGTGCTCGCGCGCGCGTATCAGACCGCCGCGGCCTTCTCTTCGCGCTTGCGCTCGTTGTGATCGAGCACGCGCTTGCGCACGCGCACGGCCTTGGGCGTGACCTCGACGAGCTCGTCGTCGGCGATCAGCTCGAGCGCCTCCTCGAGCGTCGGGTCGAGCGGCGGCGTGAGGCGGATCGCGTCGTCCTTGCCGGCGGCGCGGAAGTTGGTGAGCTGCTTGCGCTTGCCCGGGTTGACCACCAGGTCGTTGCTGCGGCTGTGCAGGCCGATGACCTGCCCGCCATAGACCTTCACGCCAGGGCCGACCAGCATGCGCCCACGCTCCTGCAGCGTCTGCAGCGCGTAGGAGGCCGTCTCGCATTGGTCCTGCGAGACCATCGCGCCGTTTTCGCGACGCCGGATCTCGCCCACGCGCGCGCCGTAGCGCGAGAAGGCGTGATAGAGGATGCCCTCGCCGCGCGTGTCGGTGAGAAACTCGCTGCGATAGCCGATCAAGCCGCGGCTCGGGATCTCGAGCTCGAGGCTGGCGATGCCGGTGTCGTCGACCTCGTGGCGCATCAGCACGCCGCAGCGACGAGCCAGCTTCTCGATCACCACGCCGGCGAACTGCTCGGGCACGTTGATCTGCGCCATCTCGTACGGCTCTTCGCCGTCACGCATCACGACCTGCGGCTGGCCGACGCTCATCTCGTAGCCCTCGCGCCGCATGGTCTCGATCAGCACCGAGAGGTGCAGCGTGCCGCGCCCCATCAGGCGCCAGAAGTCCTTGCGCTCGGTGGGCTCGAGCCGCAGCCCGACGTTGTGCGCGAGCTCTTTGTCGAGCCGCTCGCGCAGCTGGCGGCTAGTGACGAACTGGCCGTCGCGTCCGGCGAAGGGCGAGTTGTTGACGCCGAAGCGCATCGAGATCGTCGGCTCGTCGATGGGGATCAACGGCAGCGGCAGCGGCGTCTCGGCGGCGCAGACCGTCTCGCCGACAGTGACCTCGTCGATGCCGGCGAGCGCCACGATCTCGCCGGCGATGGCCTCCTCGCGATCGATGCGCTCGAGCCCGAGGAAGCCCATCAGCTTGCTCACGCGAAACGGCGTCTGCGAGCCGTCGCGCCGGCAGCAGACGGCGCGCATGCCGCGGCTGATCGTGCCGCCGTGGATGCGGCCGATGGCGATGCGGCCGAGGTAGTCGGACCAGTCGAGGGTCGCCACCTGCAGCTGCAGCGGCGCCGACGCGTCTTGCGATCCCACCGGCACGTGCTCGACGATGGCCTCGAAGAGCGGCACCAGGTTGTCGCCCGAGGTGACCTCCTCGCGCGAGGCCCAGCCAGCGCGACCCGAGGCGTAGACCACCGGGAAGTCGAGCTGCTCGTCGTTGGCGCCGAGCGAGTCGAAGAGGTCGAAGATCTCATCGAGCACCTCGGTGGGGCGCGCCTCGGGGCGGTCCATCTTGTTGATCACGACGATGGGCCGGTAGCCGTGCTCGAGCGACTTGCGCAGCACGTAGCGCGTCTGCGGCATCGGCCCTTCCACCGAGTCGACGAGCAGCAGCACCGAGTCGACCATGCGCAGGATGCGCTCCACCTCGCCGCCGAAGTCCTGGTGGCCGGGGGTGTCGACGATCTGCACGACCTCGTCGCGCCAGCGCACCGCGGTGCACTTGGCGAGGATCGTGATGCCGCGCTCGCGCTCCTGTGGGTTGGAGTCCATCACGCGCTCGACCGTCTCTCCACGCTCGACCAGGGTGCCCGACTGGCGCAGCATGTGGTCGAGCAAGGTGGTCTTGCCGTGGTCAACGTGGGCGATGATGGCGATGGTCCGAGCGCTCATGGCGACGCACTAGCGCGCGCGCAGGGTGCGGTCAAGCGCAACTATTGTGGGCGGTTAGTTCCGACCGAGGGTCAGCCGGCGCAGACCCGTGAGCGACTGCGGCGGTGACGTCCCGGCGCCCACCAAGTTGAACATCGCGCGACGCTCCTCGAACAGCGGGCGCTCGCGGTCGAGGTGCTCGTCCAGCGCGCGCACGACCACTTCGCCAAAGCTGTCGCCGCTTTCGGCGCACTGCCGATAAAGGCGCGTGATCAGGTCGGGCGGGAAGTAGACGGTCAGCCGGTGGCGCACGTCCCCGTCGCACAGCTCGACCAGGCCGCGATCGATGCTGCTGCCCGCCGCGAGCGCCGCGAGCGCGTCGGAGGAGACCCGCACCGTGCCGCGCTCGTGCGCCTCGCCGGTCTCGTCGTGCGGAAGAAAGACGTCGAGCGGAATCGGTGGCGGCTTGGGCCGCTCGCGCTTGTCCTTGTCCATCGCCGTACCCTCAGATCTCCCCGGCGGCGATGGGGGTGAGTAGCGCATCGGCGCCGCGATGTCCACCGGCCGCCCGGCCGAACCTCCGCCGTGAGCACGCCCGTGTGCGCCCACCGACGCCCACAGTCGGGGATTCGGTGGCGCGGCTCATCGCCAGCGCCGCGGGATCATTGGCGCTGCCGCCGGCCCCGGCCTTGCTCTACCCGCGGGACCACGGGAGGTTGCCCATGACGAGAACCATCGCCACCACCTTCGCCGCGCTCCTCGTGCTCGCCTGCGCGAGCAGCGCCCACGCCAAGCCGACGCTCGACCCGCTGCGCATCGCCAAACAACAGCTGCGCATGCTGCGCATCGGGCACGCGCGCCGTGGCACGGCCTTCAACTGGCGCAGCAAGCCCCTGCGCGGCGTCGACAAGCTGCTGCGCGAGCTGGCCGCCACGCACGAGGTCAAGGTCACGCGCCGCACCAAGTCCGAAGCGCAGATCGGGGTGCCCGACGCGCGCGACATCGACGCCAAGGTGACGTTTCACCTGCCCGGCCACAGCGCGCCGGCCTACACGTTCACCGTCAAGCGCGACGACCGCACGCGCAGCGGCGGCAACATGTGGGGCGGCGGCGGCCTTCATCAAGGCAGCGACAACACCTGGCAGATCAAACGCGGCACGCAGACGCTGGTCTCGGGCAAGCTCGTCTACGAGTACGACAAGCTGACGTCGGACACGATCACCGTCTCGCCCGCCTTCGAAAAGGACGCGCGGCGCTTCGGCATCACGGGGCGCGTCTTCAAGTAGCGCGCGCGCCGCGACGCCCTCGCCGGCTCGCCGCCGCTAGAACATGTCGAGCTCGTAGCGCGCGATCTCGCTCATGCGCTCCATGCTCCACGGCGGGTCCCACACCAGGTCGACCACCGCGGCTTCGACGCCGTCCACCGAGTTGACCTTGACCTCGACCTCGCCAGGCAGAGAGCCCGCCACCGGGCACGCCGGCGAGGTCAGCGTCATCTTGAGGTCTACGCGGCCGCCTTCGCTGATCTGGATGTCGTAGATCAGGCCCAGCTCGTAGATGTCGACCGGGATCTCCGGGTCGTAGCAGCTCTTGAGCGCGACGACGATCTTGTCGCGCAGCTCCTCGAAGGGATCGTCCTCGGGAGGTTGCTGCAGCGTGGCGTAGGTCTTCTTGCCGGCGTCGTCGGTCATACCAGTCTCCCTATCAGGCGTGCGCCTTGCCGTCGAGCGCGGCCTCGAGGATCTGCCAGGCCAGCAGGGCGCAGTTTTCGCGCGCCGGATAGGAGCGCACCGCGCGCAGCAAGGCAAGCTCGCCGAGCGCCTCGAGGCGCGCCTCGTCGAGCGGCTGCGCGCCGCTGCTCACCAGCTGACTGACGATGGCGACGAGCGCGCGCGCCCTGCCCTCGTCGGCGCCGCGCACGGCGTCGGTCAGCAGCGACGCCGAGGCGCGCGAGATGGCGCATCCCTCTCCCACGAAGCGCGCCGCCTCGATGGCGCCGTCGCGCAGCCGCAGCGCCAGCGCGATCTGGTCGCCGCAGAAGCGATTGACGCCTTCGCTGCGGTGGGTCGCGTCACCCAGCGCGCCGTGGTTGTGCGGCGCGCGATGGTGCTCGAGCACCGTCTGCTGGTAGAGGGAGGTCAGGTCGTCGGCGCGCATCTCGCGTAGAGAATAGCGAGCTTCGACGACCTTGGCAGGTGGGAAGACGGCCGCTGCGTCGCGGTGCGCTGCGCGACTACTCGCCGCCGCCGGCGTTGGGGGCGCCGGCGCCGGTGGCGAACATCACCTGGTGAAACTCGACCGGGATGTTCTTGATCTGCGAGGGGCTGCCCGACGTACGCGCCTGTAGATTGGCGGTCTTGCCAAACGGCATCGGGAAGCGCGTGTCGCGGCCGTCACGCTGCGGGTTCTGACCCTCGACGAAGACGGTGTGCAGCACGCCGCCGCGGGTGCGCGTGCGCTTCGACGCGAGGTACTTGCCCTGCGTGACGTTGACGCGGCGCGCGTTGGAGACCTCGATGCCGTGCGCCCCGCCGACGGTGACGCCAACGTTGACCTTGGCGTTGTCCGCCTTGGCGTCGACCTGCGAGAGATAGCCGCCGAGGCCGGTCAGCCGCGAGACCTCCCACTTGCGGTTGGCGCTGCGGGTCACCAGGAAGTACGCCTTGGTCGGCAGATAGGGCATGAAGCCCTGATGCACCGGCTGGCGCTGGGGCCGCTCGGCGCCGACGATCCAGGCAGTGCCGTGCTCGCTGCGCAGCCCGAGGCTGTGCGCCTTGGTCTCCGCCGTCTTGAAGAGCTTGGCGTCGGGCCCGAAGTGCGTGGCGCTGTAGCTCTTGACCGCATTCCACGCGCCCTTGGGCACCCATGTCCGCCCGCGTGCGCGCGTTCGTCCGCGGCCGCCCTTGGCCGCCGTCGCGGCTCCCGCACCAACAATGCTCAACACCAGAGCTACGCTCGTCGCTATCGCTATCCGCCTCATCTCATCACCTCGGTCCGGTTGTCGTGTCCAAGGCGCAGCTAGAGCACGGGCGATGCCAAGCGCTCGCGGCAGACAACCCCGCGGGATGACGAGCGCACGATCTTGGTGGTTATTCGAGAGTCGAAGCCGGCGGGCTCCGATGCAGCCATGAATTAGTTCAGCTCAGCCGAACAGCGAACGCACCATCTCGAGCCCTTCGACGAGGCGGTCGATCTCTTGGCGGGTGTTGTAGAAGGCCAGCGATGCGCGCGCCGTGGCGGGCACGCCGAAGCGGTCCATCAGCGGCTGCGTGCAGTGATGTCCGGCGCGCACGGCGATGCCTTGATCGTCGAGGATCGTGCCGATGTCGTGGGCGTGCGCCCCCTCCATCACGAAGCTGAGGACGCTGACTTTCTCGCGCGCGGTGCCGATCAGGCGCAGCCCCTCGATATCGCGCAGGCGCTGCGTGCCATAGGAGAGCAGCTCCGCCTCGTAGGCCGCTGCCGCCGCCACGCCGATGCCGCGCAGGTAGTCGAGCGCCGCGCCGAGCCCGATCACGGCGGCGATGTTGGGCGTGCCGGCCTCGAAGCGCATCGGCGGGTCGGCGTAGGTGGTCTCTTCGAAGGTCACGCGGCGGATCATGTCGCCGCCGCCTTGGTAGGGCGGCATCGCCTCGAGCAACGCGTAGCGGCCGTAGAGCGCGCCCACGCCGGTAGGGCCAAAGACCTTGTGCCCGGAGAACGCGTAGAAGTCGCAGCCGATCTCGCTGACGTCGACCTCGAGGTGTGCCGCCGCCTGCGCGCCGTCGAGCAACACGACCGCGCCGGCGTCGTGCGCGATGCGCGTGATCTCTTCGACGGGGTTGACCGTGCCCAACGCGTTGGAGACGTGCGCGAGGGCGACGATCTTGGTGCGCTCGCCGCACAGCTCGCGAAAACGATCCATCTCGAGCTCGCCGGCGTCGTTGATCGGCGCAACCACCAGCTTGGCGCCGCGCTCTTTGCAGACCATCTGCCAGGGCACGATGTTGGAGTGGTGCTCCATCGTCGTGATCAGCACCTCGTCGCCGGGGCCGAGGTTTTTGCGGCCGTAGGTCGCGGCGACGAGGTTGATCGCGTCGGTGGTGCCACGCGTGAAGACGATCTCTTGCTCGCGCTCGGCGCCGAGAAAACGCTGGATCTTGGGACGCACGGCCTCGTACGCGGCGGTGGCGCGCTGGCTCAGCGTGTGCACACCGCGGTGTACGTTGGAGCGGTCTTCGCGGTAGAAGCGCTCCATCGCCTCGAGCACGCACAGCGGGGTCTGCGCGCTGGCCGCGTTGTCGAAGTAGACCAGCGGCCGCCCGCTGACTTTCTGGTCGAGCGCCGGAAAGTCGCGCCGCAGCGAGTTGACGTCGAAGGCGACGCTGTGCTGCTTCTCCACTCCGACAAGCTCCGCGCCCATGGTTAGCCTCTAGCTCCTCTTCGCGCCCACGGCTGCGAGCCGCTGCCGTACGCGCCCTTCGACGTGCTCGCGCACGGCCTCGTGGCGCACGCCGTCGATGATCTCACCGGCGAACGCGTAGACCAACATCGTGTGCGCCACCTCGCGAGAGATGCCGCGGGCGCGCAGATAGAAGAGCGCGTCCTCGTCGAGCTGGCCAACGGTGGCGCCGTGCGTGCAGCGCACGTCGTCGGCGAAGATCTCGAGCTGCGGCTTGGTGTTGACCGTCGCCGAGTCGCTCAGCAGCAGATTCTTGTTGTTCTGGATGGCGTCGATCTTCTGCGCGTCCTGCCGCACGAAGATCTTGCCGTTGAAGACGCCGCGCGACTTGCCGCCGAGCACGCCCTTGTAGAGCTCGTGGCTGCCGCAATGCGGCTTGGCGTGGTCGACGATGGTGTGGTGGTCGACGTGCTCGTCGCCGTCGACGACGAACAGCCCATCCAGCGTGGCGTGGATGTTCTCGGCGTCCATGCGCGTGTTGATGTCGTTGCGCGTGAGCAGACCGCCGAGCGCGAAGGAGCGCGAACGGAAGTTGCTGTCACGCGCCTGGTGCGCCTGGATCGTCGCCACGTGGTGCGCCGCGGCGCCCTCGTGGCTGAGCTTGACGTGGTCCACCGTGGCGTTTTCGCCGACGACGATCTCGTCGACGACGTTGCTCAGGTATGGCGCCGTGCGCCCTTCGAGCGCCGCGTGGGTCTCGACGATGGTCAGCTCGGCGCCGCGCTCGCAGACGATCACGTTGCGTACGTGCGCGGCGCGCGCACCGTTGGGGCCGGTAAGAAAGATCAGCTGCAGCGGCCGCTCGAGCCGCTTGCCCGCGGCGACGTGCACGAAGGCGCCGTCTTCGGCGAGCGCCGTGTTGAGCGTGGTGAAGCCGCTTTCAGGGGCGACGTTGCCGAAATGCGCCTCGAGCGCCGCGTCGCCGTCGGCGATGGCGGCGGCCAGCGAGCACGCGGTCACGCCGTCGCTTTCGGCCGGCGCCGCGGAGAGGCCGGCAGCATAACGACCGTCGACAAACACCAGCGCGTCGCAGCCTTCGACGCGCAACGGCGTGACGGCGTCGCGCGCGACCGTGGCCACGCCATCGGCGCCGGCAGGCGAGAGCTCGAGCTTCGATAGCGCCGCGACGTTGGTGTACTTCCAGTCCTCGTGCTTGGTGGTGGGCAGACCCAGCTCGCCGAAGCGCGCCATCGCCGCCTCGCGCATCTCGCGCAGCCACTGCGGCTCTGCGGCGCGCCGCGCCTTGGCGGCGGCAAAGGCCGCCTGAAACACGTCGCTCATGCCGACGCTCCAGCGCCGTCGGTGAGCCAGCCGTAGCCCTTGCTCTCGAGCTCGAGGGCCAGCGTCTTGTCGCCCGACTTGATGATGCGACCGCCGCTGAGCACGTGCACGAAGTCGGGCTCGATGTAGTCGAGCAGCCGCTGGTAGTGCGTGATCAGCAGCACCGCGCGCTCCGGCGAGCGCAGCGCGTTGACGCCCTTGGCGACGATCTGCAGCGCGTCGATGTCGAGGCCCGAGTCGGTCTCGTCGAGGATCGCCAGCTTGGGCTCGAGCATCGCCATCTGGAAGATCTCGTTGCGCTTCTTCTCGCCGCCGGAGAAGCCCTCGTTGACCGGGCGCTTGAGCAGCGCCGGGTCGAGCTCGACCAGCGCGGCCTTCTCCTTGACGCGCGTCATGAAGTCGAGCGCGTCGAGCTCCTTCTCGCCGCGATAGACGCGCTGCGCGTTGACCGCCGACTTGAGCAGGTACGTGTTGCTCACGCCGGGGATCTCCACCGGGTACTGAAACGCCAGGAAGATGCCCTTACAGGCGCGCTCGCTGACGTCGAGCTCGAGCAGGTCGTCGCCGAGAAACGTCACGGCGCCGCCGGTGATCTCGTAGTCCTCGCGGCCGGCGAGCACGTTGGCGAGCGTGCTCTTGCCCGAGCCGTTGGGGCCCATGATGGCGTGCACCTCGCCCGCGTTGATCTCGAGCGAAAGTCCCTTGAGGATCGGCGTGTCTTCGACGCTCGCCGAGAGGTTATCGATCTTGAGCATGTCTAGTATCTCGCTTTGAGTGGCTCGCGCGCCGTTAGCCGACGCTGCCTTCGAGGCTGATGCCGAGCAGCTTCTGCGCTTCGACGGCGAACTCCATCGGCAGCTCGCGGAAGACCTCTTTGCAGAAGCCGTTGACGATCATCGAGACGGCGTCCTCGGCGTCGATACCGCGCTGCTGCAGGTAGAACAGCTGGTCCTCGCCGATCTTGGAGGTCGTCGCCTCGTGCTCGACGCGCGCGCTGGGGTTCTTCACTTCGAGGTATGGGAACGTGTGCGCGCCGCACTTGTCGCCGAGCAGCAGCGAGTCGCACTGAGAGAAGTTGCGCGCGTTGTCGGCGCCCTTGTTGATCTTGACCAAGCCGCGATAGCTATTCTGCCCGCGCCCCGCCGAGATGCCCTTGGAGATGATGATGCTGCGCGTGTTCTTGCCGATATGGATCATCTTGGTGCCCGTATCGGCTTCTTGGCGGCGGTTGGTCAGCGCCACCGAGTAGAACTCGCCCACCGAGTCGTCGCCCTGCAGGATGCAGCTCGGGTACTTCCAGGTGATCGCCGAGCCGGTCTCGACCTGCGTCCACGAGATCTTCGAGCGCGCGCCGCGGCAGGCGCCGCGCTTGGTGACGAAGTTGTAGATGCCGCCCTTGCCCTCGTCGTCGCCCGGATACCAGTTCTGCACGGTCGAGTACTTGATCTCGGCGTCCTCGAGCGTGACGAGCTCGACGACCGCGGCGTGCAGCTGGTTCTCGTCGCGCATCGGCGCCGTGCAGCCTTCGAGGTAGCTGACGTAGGCGCCCTTGTCGGCGACGATCAGCGTGCGCTCGAACTGCCCGGTGTTCATCGCGTTGATGCGGAAGTACGTCGACAGCTCCATCGGGCAGCGCACGCCCTCGGGGATGTAGACAAACGAGCCGTCGGAGAAGACCGCCGAGTTGAGCGTGGCGTAGTAGTTGTCGGTGTAGGGCACCACCGAGCCGAGGTACTTCTTGATCAGCTCCGGGTGCTCTTTGACCGCCTCGGAGAACGAGCAGAAGATGATGCCCTTCTCGTTGAGCGTCTCTTTGAAGGTCGTCGCCACCGAGACGCTGTCGAAGACGGCGTCGACGGCGACGCCGGCGAGCATCTTCTGCTCTTCGAGCGGGATGCCGAGCTTCTCGTAGGTCTCGAGCAGCTTGGGGTCGACCTCGTCGAGCGAGCTGACCTTGGGCCGGTCTTTGGGCGCCGAGTAATAGGAGATCGCCTGAAAGTCGATCGGCGGGTAGTGCACGTTGTGCCAGGTGGGCTCGACCATCGTCTGCCAGTGGCGCAGCGCGCGCAGGCGCCAGTCGGTGAGCCACTCGGGCTCTTCCTTCTTGGCCGAGATGGCGCGCACGACGTTTTCGTCGAGGCCCGGCGGCAGCGAGTCCGACTCGATGTCGGTGACCCAGCCGTACTTGTATTCCTGCTTGGCGTACTCTTCGATGACCCGGTTGCTGCTCATCGCTCTACTCTGCTCTGCTCTCTCGCGCGTCTCGACGCGCTAGGCGACAGACTCGTCGCCGGCCGCCAGCTCGCCGCGGCCGGTACACCCCGTTAGATCGCCCGTGGTCGCGTTCACCGCGGCGGCCGTCACGCTCGCGCCAAGGCGCGGAAGCTGCTTGGCGCGCAGCGGCTGCGCCATGTCGGCGAGCGTAATGCTCTCCAGCGCCTGGCGGATCACGTTGTCGATGATCTGCCAGTTGCCGGCCACCGGGCAGTGGTCGTCCTTCTCGCAGCCGCCGCCATTTTCGCAGCACTGCGCGATGGCGATCGGCCCCTCGAGCGCCGTGATGATGCGCCCGACGGTGATCTCGCGCGGCTCGCCGGCGAGCTGGTAGCCGCCCTTGACGCCGCGCTGCGAGATCAGAAGTCCTTGTCTCGCGAGCACCTTGAGGATCTTGGTCACGGTCGGCTGCGGCAGCCGCGCGCGGTCGGCGAGGTCGCGCGCGTTGTGCACGCTGCGCTCCTCGTCGCGGGCGAAGTACGTCATCAGCACGATGCCGTAGTCCGCTTGCTTGGTGATGCGAAACACCTGTTCCCCCTACCAAATCGGGACCATGACTGTCTACAGCGAAAGGGTACCTCACGAGTACCCTTTTGCAACATGGTAGACTGGCTCCGGAAAATCGAGGTTTCGATGACACGCAGACTCGCGCTGATGCTCGCGCTGCTCGCGCCGGCGACGGCGGTCGCCAAACCGCAGCGCATGAGCAAGGCCGCGTTCAAGCCGGCCACGCGGCCACCGTCGTACGTGCAGTTGCGCAAGCTCGCCAAGCTCGCCGCCACGCCGCAGGTGCAGACCTACTCGCGCATCAAGGCGCTGGGCGGCACGCGCTTCGCCGCGCTGGTCGGCATGCGCAGCAAGGCGGCCAGCGTGCAGATGCCCAAGCTGTATCTCGTCGTCGTCGAAAAGCGCGCCGGCAGCTGGCACGTCGAGCGCGCGCTGCTCGCCGACTACGCGCCCATCGCGCGCGCCTTCGACTCCAAGGCCAACTGCGCCAAGGTGCTCGTCAGCCTCTACGTGTCCGACTACGACTGGGACGGCAAGCCAGAGGTCAAGGTGCGCCATCGGCTCAAGCGCTGCGACGAAGACGGTTCGCCGATCAAGTGGGCGCCGACGCAGCTCGACATCTACAACACCTCGCCGCTGCGCCCCGCGCTGCGCACGAAGATGAAGATCGGCAAGGGCAACGCCCAGTACAAGGACTACACGTCGAAGGTCACGCACCGCGACGTGAACAAGGACGGCCACCCCGACCTGCTGATCCGCACCCAGCGCGACGAAGACTCACCCAACATCGACAAGTCCGAGCACGAGGTCAGCTTGCGCACGTATCACTACCTGCCGAGCGCCGACCGCTACAAGCTGATCAGCGACAAGGTGCTCGTGTACAAAGAGGGCTCGTTCAGCAAGCCGCAGCGCTAGCGGCGCGGCGAACCCTAGAGGCGGCCGAGCTGGCGCTTGGGCAGCCAGCCCTCGAGGCCGTTGGCGAGGCGGACGCGCAGCCAGCCCGAGTCGGCCGCGATGGTGCGCACCTTGAGCCCGGCGTGCACGGTGAAGCTCTTGCGCGCCGAGCTGTTGGGCAGCTCGCGCACGCTGGCGCTGTCGGGCAGCACGATGGCGTGCTGTACGCGATTGTCGACATAGACGCGGCCCGCGAGCAGCGTACCGAAGAGACCCGAGGCCACGCCGAAGAGCACGGCGCCGGCGATGATCGCCGCGCGCAGCGCGCCGCCGCCGCGCCGGCGGGCGAGCAGCAGCAGGCCGAAGAACAGCCACCAGCAGACGCCGAACAGCAGCGCCCAGGGGCGCGCGCGCAGCGCGGTCACTGCACGCACCCAGAAGGCTTCGCGCTCGGCGCCCTTGAGCACGTCCTCGGTGCGGCTCTGCGCCAGCGCGCGCGCCGTCTCGAGGTTGTAGCGTGCGTCCTCGCGCTCGGCGACCTGCAGCGAGCGCTCGTAGTTGTAGATCGCCTTGCCGAGCTTGTTGAGGCGGAAGTAGGCGTTGCCGAGGTTGTAGTAGACGTCTTCGTGGCGCGTCGGGATGGCCGCGATCTTCTCCAGCTCGTCGACGGCCGCCTGGTACTTGCCCTTTTGAAACTGGGCGATGGCCTTCTTGTAGGCCTCGGCGACGGTCTCGGCGCGCGCGGCCCCGGCCGGCACGAGCAGCAGCGCCACCAGCACCACCAGCGCGGCGAGGCCGCGCATCATCGCGCCTGCGCCCGCGATCACTTCGCGTCCTTCTTGGCGCGGATCGACGCGCGCGCGATGTCGACCACCAGCTGCTCGACGCGCTCGAGCGTGGTCGAGAGCTGACCGCCGCTGGAGGCCGAGCGCGCGAAGCGGCCGAAGTCGCAGTTGTCGAGCTCCTCGCAGGTACGCTCGACGAGCGGCTCGGCGAAGCCGCGCGCGTTCATCGTCGCGCGCAGCTCGTCGCGCGTCATGCCTTCGACGCGCCGGTCGAGGCGCTGGCTGAGCTGCTCCTCGACGGCGCCCGCGATGCCGCCGAAGAAGGCCGGCGGGTCGTCGCGGCCGACGGCGGCCTTGGCCACGGCGAGCTGCTCGCGCACGCGCTTGGCGGCGGCACGACTGAGCGAGCGCGCCGTCTGCTTGCCGAGGCGCGCGCGCACGCGCTCGGCGCCCGTGATGCCGACAAACAGCAGCAGCGGCAGCGCCAGCAGCGCCAGCGAGAGCGGCCCCAGCGCGTCGAAGCGCGTCTTGTTCTCGACGCTGCCGCCGAGGCGCGGCGGCCGGATGTCGCGCCCGAGCACGTTGCGCGCGTCGGCGCCGCTGCCCTTGCCCGCCGCGGTGGCGCTGCCCAGCACGGTCAGCACGATCGGCTTGCTGGCGGTGCGCTTGTACTTCTCGTCGCGCGGGTCGAAGTAGTCGAGCGCCACGGCCGGGATCTCCACGCGCCCGGGCCGCGTGGGCAGGATCAGATACTCGAAGACCTTGATGCCCGACACGCCGCCGTCGCGCTGCAGCCGCTCGCTGACCTTGGGCTTGTAGACCTTGACGCCGGCGATCTTGCCCAGCGCCGGCAGCTCGAGCTGGCGCACGTTGCCGCTGCCGCGGATCTCCACGTGCAGCTGCAGCGCCTCGCCCGCTTTGACCTTGTCTCGGTCGACGCGCGCCGAGAGCGTGTACTGCCCGACGTTCTGCGCCGGGAAGTCTTTCGGCTGGCCCTGCTCGGGCAACGGCTGCACGTCGATCTCGAGCGTGTTGGAGCTGTACTGGCGCGCCGCCGACGCGAACTGGCGCAGAGTGCGCACGCTCGAGACCAGCGGGCCGACGCTGAGCTTGCCCGCCTTCTGCGGAAAGAGCGCCTTGCGCCAAACCACCGCGGCGTAGAATTCCTGGCCAGCGATGTTTTCGGGCTGGAAGCGCAGCCGGCGCGGCGACTTGATGTCCTCGGTCCAGAAGCTGTCGGAGGTGGGCTGCTTGATCGGCCGGTAGCCGAGCACGTCCGAGCGCGTGTAGAGCCGCCACACCGCGATGACCTGCTGGCCGACAAAGACCTTCTTCGGCTTGGCGCTGGCGAAGAGGAACACGTCCGCGCGCGCCGCCTGGCGGATGCCGTCGGCGTCGCCCGTGGCCCCGCCTGGCTGCGGAAGCGGCGCCGGCGCGACGCCCTTGCCAACGTTGATCGTGATCTTCTGCGACTTGAAGGTCTGGCCGCCGAGCCGCACCGCGGCGGGGCCGATGCTGAGGCGCCCCTCCTTGAGCGGGATCGCGGTGTAGACGCGCGTCTCGCTGCGGCGCACGCGCCAGTTGATGATCTCGACGTTCTGGCTGGTCAGCGCGCTGGCGCCCACGCGAAAGCCCGGCATCATCGGCGGCAGAAACTCGTCGTAGTGGCCGCGCCCGTTGATCTGGATCTGCACGGTGATGCGGATCGTGTCGCCGACGGCGGCGCTGCGCCGGTCGACGTCGAGGCGCACCGAAGCCGCCTGCGCCGACGCACGCGCCGGCAGCAGACAGATCACACAGATCAGCGCGCCGGCGATCAAGGCCAGCGCCGTCGTGCGGCTAGCGACCAATCGCGCCCCTACCAATCCTTGTCCACCGGACGGCGACGCCGGTAGAGCCGCCGCAGCCTGCGCTTCTGCAGGTTCTTGTCGCTGCGGTCGAGCGCCTTGAGCGTGCGATCGATCTCGCGGCGAAGCGGCGCGCGGCGCTTCTTGCCGCTGCGCTGCTGCTGCTGCT
>JAGQIK010000167.1 GCA_020431405.1 Myxococcales bacterium | reverse complement strand
TGGCGGCGCGCGAGGCGATGATCGCGGCGCAGAGCGCGGCGGCGGGCGCGAGCGCAGCGGCGCCGATGACCGATCTCGAGATGCTCTCGGTGCCGCGGCGTGGGCGCGTCGGGCTGATCGTGGCCATCGTCGCCGCGGTGCTGCTCGTCGGCGGCGCAGCGGCTGGCGCGCTGGTCTATCTGTGGCCCAAGGGCGAGGTGCCGGCGGAGCCAGTGGTGGCGACGAGGGTCGTGACGCCGCCGGTGGAGCCCAAGTCGAACGCCAAACCCAAGGCCAAGAGCGAGGCCAAGAAGGCGGTGGAGCCTGGGGTGGAGGCGAAGGTTCGGCTCGAGCTGAAAACGGCGCCGGAGGACGAGGGCGAAAGTGGCGGTGACGTGAAGGCGCCCGAGCCGAAAGTTGCGCCAAAGCTCGCGCCGAAGAGCGCGCCCGAGCGCAAGGTCATCAAGAAGACGAAGAAGCGTCGTCGTCGTCGGCGGCGCAACCCGGCGTCCGATTGGAAGGATCCATACAGCTAGACTGAGCTGATACCCTCCGTACTACGCGAGAGGAGCAGCTCATGAGCGAAAATCCCTACGCGCCACCGCCGCAGCGCCACGACGACGCCGTCGTGCCGCTGGCTGGCGGCGCCGATGGCGGCGTTTTGCAGCTCGCCGACGGCGACTGGACGACGATCTACAGCCTCACGCGCTGGATGCGCATCGTCTTCGGTCTGCAGATCGCAGGCGCGATCCTGATCGCGCTCGTGCTCGCAGCGACCTTCACCTCGACGTCGATCTTCGACGCGGCGGCGCTGGCGCCCTACAAGCACATGCTGCCGCTGGTGATGGCGCTCGTGTTGGTGATGGTCGCCTACCTCGTCGTGGGCAGCATCTTCTTGCGTCGCTCCGCCAAGCAGCTGCATCAGGGCACGGCCGACGGGCGGCCGCGGCTGCTCGCGGCGGGCTTTCGCTCGCTGCGCGTCTACCTCGTGATCTACGCGCTCTACGAAGTGACCAACTTGGCGTCCAACCTCTATCGCGCCTTTACGCGGAGCTAGCGATGTCAACTCGCGACCAGGTAGGTTCGCCGGGGGGGGCGCCAAGCACGGGTATCGACGCGCCCAAGGGCCACGTGCCGTTCAGCCGCGAGGATCAGGAGACGTTGCGCAGCGTCGCGGTTTGGGCGACGGCGGTGGGCGTGCTGTCGATCGCGTCCGGTCTCGTCGGCGCGGGCATCTCGTTCGTGCAGGAGGGCATCAGCGGCGTGGTCTCGACCACCGTCTCGCTGGCTGTGACTGCGCTGCTGTCGGTCTTTCTGCTCACCGCCGCCGCGTCGCTGCGCAAGGTCACCGCCACCGACGCGGCCGACAAGCTCTATCTGGTCGATGGGCTGCGCAAGCTGCGCAACTACTTCATGACCACCGGCATCCTCTTCATCGTCGCCTTCTCGCTGGCGGTGCTGGTGGTGCTGTTCGTGCTCACCTGCGGCATGCTGCGCTAAAGCGCGGCGTTTGAGGCTAGTATCGCGCCGTGTCGTCGATGATCGGTACCGGACTGAAGGTGGACGCGCCCGAGGGCGTCTCGTTTTCGTACGAGCTGGCGAGCCTCGCCGACCGCGCCAAGGCCTACCTCATCGACCTGCTGCTGCGCGTCGCCGCGATGGTGGTCATCGGCATCGTGTTCCTGCTCGCGCTCGGCCCGGTGATCTGGGCCGGCATCGGTCTGTGGCTGGTGATCTACTTCGCCGTCGAATGGGGCTTCTACGTCTTCTTCGAGCTGATCTGGGATGGGCAGTCGCCAGGCAAGCGCATCCTCGACCTGCGCGTGGTCAAGGTCGCCGGTCACCCGGTAGGTTTCTTCGACAGCGTGCTGCGCAACCTGCTGCGCACGGCTGACCAGCTGCCGTTGACCTACGGCGTCGGCTCGCTGGCGATGCTGATGACCGGGCGCTTCCAACGCCTCGGCGATCTCGCCGCTGGCACGGTGGTGGTGCGCGAAGCCAAGGCCTGGTACGGCATGCGCAGCCTGCAAGGCGCCTCGGCGCCGACGGCGGAGTCGCTGGTGGCCAAGCGCGTGAGCCTCTCCAATCGCGAACGGCGCTTGCTGCAGGAGTTTGTCGCGCGCAAGGATCGGCTGCATCCCGAGCGCGCCGAGCAGCTGGCCGAGATCCTGGCGCGCCCCTACGCCGAGCGCTTTGGTTTGCCGATGCCCGCGCGCGCGACGGATCTGCTGCAGCAGCTCGTGCAAGGCGGCCCGCGATGACCGCGGCGGAGCTGATCCGAACGCGCCGCGGCGAGTGGCTCGAGCTCGAGGCGCTGCTCGGGCGCGTCTCCGGCCGCCGTCGCAAGGCCGCCAGCGCCGACGAGCTGGCGCGCTTCGCCTCGCTGTTTCGAAACATCTGCGCCGACCTGGCGCGCGCGCGCGCGCAGGGCATGCCCGACGATCTCGTCGACTACCTCAACGCGCTGGCGGCGCGCTGTCACAACGTGTTCTACGTCGCGCCGCCGCGCGCGTCGGGCCGCATCTGGGCGTTCTTCCGGCGCACGCTGCCGCTCACGCTGCGGCGCAACATGACCTACATCGTCGCCGGCGTGCTGTTGTTCTTCGGGCCGCACTTCGCGCTGATGTACCTCGGCTACACCGACCACCCGGTGATCTACAAGATCGTGCCCAAGAGCACGCTGCGCATGATGGAGAAGATGCACGGCGGCGGTCACACAAAAGGCCGGCGCGAAGACAAAGACATGGCGATGGCGGGCTTCTACGTCGTCAACAACATCGGCATCGCCTTCCGCTGCTTCGCCAGCGGCATCTTCTTCGGGCTGGGCAGCATCTACATGCTGCTGTTCAACGGCATCCTGCTGGGGGCGATCATCGGCTACGTCGCGCACTCGCCGTCGGGAGGCAACCTCTTACAGTTCATCGTCGCGCACGGGCCGTTCGAGCTGTTCGCCATCGCGCTCGCAGGTGCCGCCGGGATTCGGCTCGGCCTTGGCTTCATCATCGTAGGCAATCGCAGGCGGCGCGACGCGCTGCGCCAAGCGGGCGCCGAATCGGTGCAGATCGTCGTCGCGGCGGCGATCCTGCTCTTCGCCGCGGCGATGACCGAAGGCTTCTTCTCGCCGTCGTCGTTGCCGGTGGCCGTCAAGATCGCCTACGGGTCGATCTGCGCCGCGTTTCTGATCTTCTACTTCGGCGTGCTGCCGTTCTTTGTCGCGCGCGCCGAGGCACGGCGCGAGCAAGCGGCTGCCGAACGCGCCGCCACGCTGACGCCGGCCGCGGCCACGGCGGTGGGCGCCGCGTGAGACCCGAAGCCCTGCAGGTCGAGATCCGGCCGCGCACCGCCGGGCAGGTCATCGCGCTGACCACGCGCATGCTGCAGCTGCGCGCGCGTCCGCTGCTGGCCGCGTGGGCCACCTGCAGCATCGCCATTAGCGCCGTCGCGCTGCTGCTGCTGGTGTGGCTCCAGTGGAACCCGTTGCTGGTGTGGCTGTTGGTGCTGACCTTCGGCTCGATGTTCGCGCCGCCGGTAGTGGCGACCATCGGCATGTTGGTCTTCTCGCCGAAGGTCAAGCTGCGCGACGTGGTCAGCATGTCGCTGCGGCGCGCGTTGCCCTACTGGCTCGCCTTCATCCCGATGCGGCTGGCGACGCTGGTCGCCGCCGCCGGGCTGCTCGTGCCGGGCTACTACGTGTGGCGCCAGGCGTGGTTTCTCGGGCCCGTGGTGCTGCTCGAGGGCACGGGCGTGGCGGATTCGCTCAAGCGCGCGAGCCGCTTCGCGATCGGCTACCACGGCCACGTCGCCGCGCACGCCGCGCACGCCGGGGCGCTGCTCTGCTACTTCAGCTTCACGTTCGCCTCGCTCGTCTTCGTGCTGCTCAAGACGGTCATCGGCGCCAACGTGCCAGCCATCGACCGCCTGCTCGTATACGAGCACCTCAACCACGCCGTGGGCATGATCGGCTTCGCGCTGGCGGTGCCGTTCGTGACGATGATGTGGTTCTTCGTCTACCTCGACGTGCGCACGCGCAAAGAAGGCTGGGATCTGGAGATCGCCTTCCGCGCCAGCGCCGAGAAGATGGAGCGCCGGCGTGGGGCGTGACTTGCGCCGTCGGCTCACGCCGTGGCTGGCGCTGTTGGTGCTCGCGCTGGTGAGCGCCGCGGCGCAGCAGCGCCTCGAGGCGGCGACGCCTGCCGAGCGCGGCGAGGACGTCGCCGACACGCACCAGCGCCTCGACCGCATCTACAAGCGTCTCGGCATCCGACAGGTCAAGGAGTCCAAGCCCACCGGCGGCTGCAACGGCGACGGCGAGGCCGACGCCAAGAAGAAGAAGTCCAAGCGCAGCATGCTCAGCGGCTGCGGCAAGATGCCGGCCGGCTTCGCCTACGTGTTGGTGGGCGTGATCATCGTCGTGATGATCGTGCTTATCGGCATGTCGCTGCGCTCGAGCTATCGCGATCGCGGGGAGCCGGAGCAGCAGCCGGAGCTCGAAGGCGAGGGCGAGGCGCAGCCGGCGCCCTCCGAACCGTGGCGTGTCGACCTCGACGAGTGCCGCCGCCTGGCGCGCGCGGGCGATCTGGCGGGGGCCTTCGCCGCGCTTCATCGCTGCACGCTGCTGACGTTCGAGCACCAGCGTCACCTGGTGCTCGACCAGGCGACCACCAACTGGGCCTACGTGCGGCAGCTGGTCTCCAAGCCGGAGCTCAAGCGCCTGCTCGCCGCGGTCACCGAGGCAGCCGAGCGCTCGGTGCTCGGCTTGGCGCCGCCGGAGCTCTCGCACTTCGACAAGCTCGAGGCGCGCGTGCGAGAGGAGGTGCTGCGATGAAGCGCCCTTCGAGCTCTCCGCGCTCTCCGCGCCGCCGCCGCTTCGCGCTGGGTGTTGCCTGCGCGCTGGCGCTGACCTCGTTGATCGCGCACGGCTCGACCTACGACCGCGGGCCGGCCGGCACGATGGTGCTCTACGCGCTGCTCTCCGATATCGGCTACAAGGTGGTTCGTCTGTTCGAGGCGCGCGAGCTGACCGGCTCGATGCGCGTGGCCGTGGCCGTCGGCCAGATCAGCAGCGAGCGCGCCAAGAAGCTCATCGCGTGGGCCAAGAGAGGACGCACGCTGATCATCGCGCCGCCGCTGGTCGCCGGCGACGGGCTGTGCGGCAACCTCGAGCTCGCCGACCTCGAGGTCAAACGCAAGCGCAGCCTCAGCGATATCAAGTCGACCACCGACAAGAAGCTCGAGGTGCGCAGCGCGGTGTGTCTGCTCGATCCGCCGAAGACCGCGCGCGTGCTGCTGCAGAGCAAAGACGGCAAGGGCGCGTTGGCGTTCGAGCACGCGGTGGGCGAGGGGCGCATGCTCGTGCTGGCGCACGCGAACCTGCTGACCAACCGCTATCTCGCCACCGACGACGTGGTCGTGGTGCTGCGGCGCTTTGTCGCCAAGCACGCCGTGGTGGGCGACACCATCGCCTTTCTCGAGGCGGCGCGCGCCGGGCAGATGTGGCGCGCCATGCAGCGCGCCGGCATGCTGCCGCTGATGGGCCACGCGCTGTTGTGGCTGCTGATGATCTACTGGGTCTTCGGACCGCGCTTCGGCGAAACGCAGCGCGGCGAGCAGGCGCGACGGCGCGAGTTCTCGCAGCACGCGCGCGCGCTGGGCAGCCTCTATCTCGGCGCGCAGGTCTCGGGCTACGCGCTGCGCCAGCAGTACGAGCGCTTCCGCGCCAACGTGTTCGGCTCGGAGCACGGTCGCGGCGGCGCCGCCGCCGGCGGCGTGCGTGTCGCGCCGGTCGCGAGCGCTGGCGCTGGCGGGAGCGAGCCCGACGCCGCGAGCAACGCCGCCCACGCGTCGCGGCGGCGCGCTGCGTTGGCGGCGCTGGTCGCCACGCGCAGCGGGCGCGACGTCGAGTCGGTACAGTCGCTGCTCGAGCAGATCGAAAGCGCCACGGCGCAGGACCGCCCCAGCGATCCCAAGCTGGTGCACAGACACTACCGATTGAGCCAGTCGCTGGCCGAGCTGTCGCACAGCGCCGGCCGCAGCGGCGCCCCCGCGAAGAACAAGAAGGGCACTGGAGGCAGATAACGTGGATCCCACCAACCCGGGCTGGCCCAGCCAGCAGCCGCCGTCGGGCGCTTCTGCGCCCCCGCCCGCCGCGCCCGCCAGCGCGCCGCCGGCTGCGGCGAGTGACGAGCTGTCGTCCACCATCGATCTGATCCGCCGCGAGACAGCCAAGGTGCTCGTGGGGCAAGAGGAGATCGTCGAGGCGGTGCTGATCGCGCTCGTCGCCCAGGGGCACGTTCTGATCGAAGGCGTGCCGGGGCTCGGCAAGACGCTGATGGTGCGCACGCTGTCGCGCGTGCTGGGGCTCGAGTTCAAGCGCATCCAGTTCACGCCGGACCTGATGCCGTCGGACGTCACGGGCAACAAGGTCTTCGACCCCAAGCGCGGCGAGCTGGTCTTCCGTCCGGGCCCGGTGTTCACCCAGCTTCTGCTCGCCGACGAGATCAACCGCGCGCCGGCCAAGACGCAGTCGGCGCTGCTCGAGGCGATGCAGGAGTTTCAGGTCTCGGTGGACGGTCAGACGATGGACCTGCCGCG
The DNA here is from genome assembly GCA_020431405.1 of Myxococcales bacterium. Lineage (GTDB taxonomy): Bacteria > Myxococcota_A > Polyangia > JAGQIK01. Next base: position 2,180 of record JAGQIK010000167.1, on the reverse strand, counting down.
GCCGTTTATCTGTATGGCCACGCAGAACCCGGTCGAGTCGCAGGGCACCTATCCGCTGCCCGAGGCGCAGCTCGACCGCTTCATGTTCAAGCTCAACATGAGCTACCCGGCCAAGGGCGAGGAGAACCGTATCCTCGAAAACTACGTCGCCGGCTTTTCAGCGCGCGACCTCGACGCCGCGGGGCTCTCGACGGTCTGCGACGCCGAGACCATCGCGCGGCTTCGCGAGCGCGCGGCGAGCGTGCACGTCGACACGCGCGTGATCGACTACATCACGTCGGTGGTGGGGCAGACGCGCAGCTGGGGCAGCCTCTATCTCGGCGCGAGCCCGCGCGCGAGCGTGACGCTGCTTTTGACCAGCCGCATCGCAGCGGCCATCGAGGGGCGAAACTACGTCAACCCCGACGACGTCAAGCGTCTGGCACCGTGGACGCTGCGCCATCGCTTGATCCTCAACCCCGACGCCGAGATCGAGGGTCTCACCGCCGACGAGGTGGTGCAGGAGATCCTCGCCGCCGTCGACGTGCCGGAGCTGAGGTAGCGCGTCTTGGTTCCGACCCGCCGCGTTCTGCTGCTTCTGCTCGGGCCGATGCTGCTCGCGGCGATCGCCGTGGCCGCGCCCGAGGTCGCGGGCGTGGTGTGGATCGTCGACCTGGCGCTGCTGGCGCTGCTGGTGGTCGACGCGCTGAGCCTGCCGCGGCGCAAGCAGCTGACGATCACGCGCGAGGGCGGCCACAACCTCTCGGTGGGCACCACCAACAACTTCGCGCTGATCGTGCGCTCGACGGCGCGGCGTCCGATCCGCGTCGACGTCATCGAGTCGATGCCCGACGAGCTCGTCATCAGCGGGCTGCCGGCCAGCGGCTGGGTGCCGTCGCGCGGCAGCACGCGCTTTGGTTACCAGATCGTGCCCAAGAGCCGCGGCGCCTTCGAGGTCGGCCGCACCTACGTGCGCGCCGCCTCGCTGCTCGGGCTGTGGAAGCGCCAGATCAAGCTCGTCATCGAGCATCCGCTCAAGGTCTTTCCCGACGTCAAGGCGCTCGGCAAGTACGCGCTGCTGGCGCGCCGCAACCGCATCGACCTGCTCGGCTTCCGCCTCACGCGCGGGCGCGGCTCCGACGTCGAGTTCGATCGTCTGCGCGAGTACACGCCCGACGACGACTACCGCCGCATCGACGCGCTCGCCTCGGCGCGCAAGCAGAAGCTGATCACGCGCCAGTACCAGGTCAGCCGCAACCAGAACGTATTCTTCGTGATCGACTGCGGCCGGCTGATGGCCTCGGAGTCGGGCGGCCTGTCCAACCTCGATCACGCGCTCAACGCGACGCTGATGCTCAGCGCGCTGGCGGTCGACCTGGGAGACAACGTCGGTCTGCTCGCTTTCGACCAGACCGTGCGCACGTTCCTGCCCGTGGCCGGCGGGCCGCGGCGCAAGACCCAGGTCCTGCACGCGCTCTACGATCTGCACGTCAGCGAGGAGGAGGCCGACTTCGACGACGCCTTCATCACGCTGCAAAAACGCGTGCGCCAGCGCAGCCTCGTCGTGATGCTGACCAACGTGATGGACGCCGCCAGCTTCGAGCTGCTGCGACCGCACCTCAAAGCGCTCACGCGCCGCCACCTCCCGCTCGTGCTCCTCCTGCGCGACGAAGACCTCTTCGACCTCGCCGAGTCGCGCCCCAGCAGCGTGAGCAAGTTCTACGAGGTCGGCGCCGCCGCCGAGCTCGCCACCTGGCGCGAGCACATGGCCTCGCACCTATCACGCATGGGCGCGCTGGTCCTCGACGTCACGCCGTCAATGACCACGCCGGAGCTGATCAACAGCTACCTGCGCATCAAGGCCGAGCAGCTGCTGTAGCGCCGCCGGCCTGCACGATCTCGTCTGCTGAACGCAGCGGAGCGGGGCGGGGCGCGAGCGTGGGAGGACGCCTCGTGCGTTGGTGGTTGGGGCGCGTTCGGGCGCGGCTGGGCTGAGACGGGATGGGAGGCCTGCGGGCCGGCGGGGCGCTTGGCGCGCGTAGGCGGAGCGTGGCAGGCGCTGCGGGCGTGCCGTTCGCTGGCCGTGGCGAGACGCCTCGGGGCGTTTGTGGTGCGCGGGCGTTAGCGGCGCGGCGCTGATGGACTGTCGTCTTGGCGCGGCGGGCCGAGTTGCAGGCGTGGGGCGTGGGGGGACTGCGTTA
>JAGQIK010000166.1 GCA_020431405.1 Myxococcales bacterium | reverse complement strand
GGTGGTGGCTCACGACGCGACCCGGCGCGGGCGCGTCGACGGCGCACGCTCGCGATGCAGGCGCCGCCGTGGTCACGCCAGCGCGCGCCGACGCCAGCACACGCGCACCGGCTAGCACCGCCGACGCGGGCACCGCCAACTTCGCGTCGCGCGAGCTCGATGCCGCCGCCGTCGCGCCTCTCCAGCCAGCGTCGACCAAGCACCACCCCATCGCGCGGCGACCCAGCCGCCGCAGCCGTCGCCGCGCCCACCGCCGACGCCGCGCCGTCGCCAGCAAGGCCCCACCCCCCGCAATCGCCAAGACGCGCGTCGTGCGCGTCGAGGTGCCGGCCGCCGCCAAACCGCGCGTTCCCGACATCGCCGCGGCGCGCGCGCGCCTCGCCAAGGCCGTCACCCGCGCGCGCCAACGCGGCCTTTACGCCGGAGACCTCGCCAGCTTCGATCGCGCCGTCGCCGCCGCACGCCGCGCGCTGCGCGCCGCTGACGCCGTCGCGGCCGACAAGACGAGCAAGGACGTCGCCGCGCGCGCCGACGCGTTTCACCCCGACCGCGCCTTCGTCGAGCGCAAGCTCGGCCGTCTGCAGCGCGCCCTCGAGCGCGCCGCGCCCGACAAGCAGCGCGCCCATCGCGCCGCCTCGCAGAACGCGCTGCGCCTGGTGCTCGCCGGCCAATACGCTGCCGCGAGCACGCGCATCTCGCGCGCGCTGAGCAGCCTTCGCGGTCGCTAGGCTCGCTGCCCGCCTGGTCTATAATCTCCGCTGTCGATGGGACAGAAGACGCGACTGGTCAAACGCCCGAGCGGCTCGACGCTGATGATGCAAGCGGCGACGCTGCTGGTGCGCCGCGGCCCTGACAAAGGCAAGCGCTTCGAGCTCGAGGCGCCGCGCGCCGTGATCGGCAGCGGCGAGCACTGCGAGCTGTGCCTCGCCGATGGCAGCGTCTCGCGCGAGCACCTCGAGGTGCTCGCCGTCGAGGGCGGCTATCTGCTACGCGATCTCGGCAGCACCAACGGCACCTTCGTCGGCGGCGTGCGCTTGCGCGAAGGCATCGTCAGCGACACCACCGCGATCGAGCTCGGCGAGACGCGCGTGCGGCTTAGCCCCAGCGACAAGGTCGTCGAGGTGCCGGTTAGCGCGCGCCGCAGCTTCGGCGAGCTTCACGGCGAGAGCGTCGCCATGCGCACGGTCTTCGCGCAGCTCGAGCGTGTGGCGCCGAGCGACACCACCGTGCTCGTCGTCGGCGAGTCCGGCACCGGCAAGGAGCTCGCGGCACGCTCGCTGCACGCTGCGTCGGCCCGTCAAGAAGCGCCGTTTATCATCATCGACTGCGGCGCCATGCCGCCCACGCTGCTCGAAGCCGAGCTCTTCGGACACGAGCGCGGCGCCTTCACCGGCGCCGACCGCGCGCGCGACGGCGCCTTCGCCGAGGCCGACGGCGGCACCGTGTTCCTCGACGAGATCGGCGAGCTGCCCATCGAGCTGCAGCCACGCCTGCTGCGCTTCCTCGAGCGGCGCGAGGTGCGTCGCATCGGCTCGACGCAGCACCGCGTCGTCGACGTGCGCGTCATCGCCGCCACCAACCGCCCGCTGCGCGCGGACATCACCGCCAAGCGCTTTCGCGAAGACCTCTACTACCGGCTCTCGGTGGTGACGATCACGCTGCCCCCGCTGCGCGGCCGCCCCGAAGACATCGAGCTGCTCGCGCTGCACTTCGCCGAGCGCGGCGGACGCGACGCCCGCGACGTGCTCTCGCCGGCGCTGCTCGCGGCCCTCGGCACGCACGATTGGCCGGGCAACGCGCGCGAGCTGCGCAACGTCGTCGAGCGCATGCTGCTCTTTCCCGAGCTCGACGCGGCGCAGCTCATCGCGGCCGGCGACCCAGCCACGGCCGGCCAGCCGCGCGGCGGCGTGCCCTCGCTGGCGACGCTCACCGATCTGCCCTTTCACGAAGCGCGCAGCCAGTGGCAGGACCGCTTCGAGGAGGCCTACCTCGCGGCGCAGCTCGAGCGCGCCGGCGGCGTGGTGGCCAACGCCGCCGAAGACTGCGGTCTGCCGCGCCAGACGTTTCATCGCCTGATGAAGAAGCACGGCCTGCGCGGCAAAGGCCGCTAGAGAGCTGACCCCTTCGCCGCGTCGCGAGCGCGCGACGAGCGTGTCACGACCGCGCGACACCCGCCACGCGATATCGCGCATCTAGCCTCGCGCGCGCGCTGGCACGTGCCGTGCTGTATCTTTGGTGAATGCGTACGTGGTCGTCACGGCTGTCTCTGCTGCCCGCGCTGGCTGCGCTCGCGCTAGTCGCCATCGGCTGCAGCGACGAGGGACCGCAGATTCGCCTGCAGCTCAGTCCGGACCCGCGCATCAACAGCGAAGCGCTCGTCGCCGAGACCATCGACTCGCTGCGCGTCACGCTCGATCGCCCGGGCGGCTTCGCGGCGGCCGGCGCAGCCTTCACGCTCGCCGACGTCGACGACGACGGCGAAGACGAGCTCGTCTACACCCACCCAGTGCTCGGCTCGACGCTGCCCAAGCTGCGCCTCGTCGGCGGCGCGTCGATCGGCGACGGCGAGTTTCAGCTCGGCGTCGTCGGCCTCGCCGGCAACGAGATCGCAGCCGTCGGCGGCAGCACACCGACGCGCTTCGAGCCGGGCGACGGCCGTGACGTCACGCTGCCGCTCGACCTGCGGCCGCGCTACCTGCCGCCACGCGTGGTGGTCAGCCTGCCGCAAAGCGGCCAGAGCAACGTGCCCGCGGCGCTCGGCCTGATCTACGTCGAGCTATCCAAGTGGGTGCGACCGGCCAGCGTCGAGACCAACCTCGAGCTGCGCTACAGCGCGCGCACCGGCGCCGAGATCGCCGTGCCGCTCGCGCTGACCATCGAAGACACCACCGTCGTCGAGCTCGGCCTGCGCGAGGAGCGCACCGTCGTCAGCGCGCGCCTCGGCGACGGCTGCAAGCTCGCCGGCGGCGCGTATCGGCTGGTGGTCGGCACCGGCGTGGTCGACACCTCGGGCAACGCCCTCGACCAAGACGCGCTCTCGCCGGGCAACGATCCGTTCGAGGCGAGCTTCGAGGTCACCGGCTCCAACACCGATCGCCCCTGCCAGGGCGGCAACGGCTGCACCGACGACAGCCAGTGCAACCCACCAGGCGTCACGCTCTACACCTGCGCGACCAGCGGCCCGCAGCAGGGACGCTGTCTACCCGCTCACAGCTGCGATCGCGTGACCTGCCAAGCAGGTCACATCTGCGCCGTCGGTGATCGCGGCCCGACCTGCGTGCCCGACTGTCGCGTGCGCTTCGACTGCGCCGCGGCGCACTATTGCGACAGCACCACCGGCCTCTGTCGCGCGTGCAGCGACACGCCGCATCAAGACTGTCGCCGCTAGGCCAGCACCTCGCGAACACTGTCTCCTTCGGCGTGTATCAACACGCGCGACGCGCTCGCACCAACGCGTTGATACACCCCACCGGACTGCAACGGCTCGAGATCTCGTGGACACGCTCGAGCGGCCCCGCGGCACGGTCATTGCCGTAGCGAGCGCTGAATCGCCACGAAGGAGCCACGATGACCATCGCCTGCAGCACCGAAGCGCTTCCAACAACAGCCCGCGTCTCCGTCACCCTGCTGATGCTGCTGACCGTGCTGCTCGCCGCTGCGTGCGGCGATGACCCCGCCGCGAGGCCCTTCGGCCACACCGTCCACGCGGCGCTCGTCGACTGCGATCAGCTGACGATCTCGGGCGTATGCCTGAGCCAGAGCGATCTCACCGCCGCGGCGACCGCGGAGTGCACCGCGCGCGGCAAAGAGCTGGTCAACTTCGAGCTCGACTCGCGCTGCGCCGTGGGCCTGTACGTTGGCGCGACCTACCGTTGCTGCATCGTCACGCAGCCGGACGCCACGACGCCCGATGCGGGCGCCGACACGCTCGCGCCCGACACAACCACCGACACCCTCGCGCCCGACGCGACCACCGACACCCTCGCGCCCGACACGACCACCGACACCCTCGCGCCCGACAGCACCGCCGATGGCGCGCCACCTTCGCTCGACGCGCTCGCCCGCGCACTGCACGAGCTGATCGACCGCCTCGAACGCGAAGGCAAGCTGCGCAGCGTCGACGCGCGCTGGCTGCGACGGCTGTGCGCGCTCGCCGTCAGCAACGCGCGCTGCGGCAAGCACAAGCTGGCGACGGTGCTACTCGACGTGATGACGCTGCACGTCAAGCTGCTCAGCTGCCGCGCCGGCAAGCTCGGCGCGGCCGACGCCAAGCTGCTGCTGGCAGCCATCTCTGCGCTGCGCGCCCAGATCTAACGCCGTCGCCGCTAGTCGCTCTCGCAGTGTCCGCCGCCGGGCTGGCAGCCTTCGGTCCAGCCCTTGGGTTTGCAGTCGCTGACGCAGCAGATCTTGAGGAAGTTGGCGAAGGCCGACTTGACGCAGTGACCACTCGAGCACTGCTGATCGACAAAGCAGACCACGCCGTTGGCGAGCAGACTGCTGCTGTCGGCCGTAGAGTCGACGCTGCTGTCGGTGAGGATCACCGGCAAGTCGGGTGACGGCGGCGGCGCATCGGGCCCAGGCGGCGTCTGATCGACGCCAGCCTCGCTCGGCGGCACCGGCACGCCCGTGCCGCGATCGATGCCCGCCTCGGGCACGCCCCCCGTCTTGTCGCTGGAGGGCGCGACGTAGACGCCATCCGTCGAGAAGGTGCACGCCGCCACCGAGACAGCGACCCCCAGCGCTGCGATCGCTCGCATGCAGAACAGTCTAGCGGATGCGACGCCGAGGGCGTAATGGCAGCTACTTTTTGCCGCTCGTGCGCATGTCGCCGAGCACGGCAGCCGCCTCGGCAACCCACGGATCTCGCTCGAGGTTCTTCGACCAGCGCTCCGATCGCGGCGCCGACTTCTTCTTGCTGCCGGGACGCGGCCGCACGACGGTGGTCTTGGCGTAGATCACCGGCGTGACGCTCAGTCGCGCGGGCCCCTTGCTCACGTCGGGCGAGACCGCGTCGAGCTCCTTCTGGCGTTGATCGATCCACGCACGCCACTTCTTGGCCGACAGCGGCACGACGCTCTGCTCGCGCCGCGCCGTGAGCAGCTTGTTGCGCGCCTCGAGCTTCTTGAACACGTCGGTCTTGGCCTGGCGCGCCGCGCTCTGCGTCTGCAGCGCCTGCACCGACCAGCTCGTCTTCTTCGACCAGCGCTTGAACGGCACCGCCTTGACGCGGCCGAAGGCGAGCGCGTTTTCGAGCCGTCGCTCGCCGCCCTTGATGTATGCGACGGGATCGACGAGCCGCACGTCGGGCACCACGCCGCGAAGCTGCGTCGAGTCGCCGTTGATGCGGAAGAACTGATAGCGCGTCAGCTTGAGCACGCCGAGCGATGGCGGCCGCATGCGGCGCGCCAGCCGATCGAGGCTCGCCAGCACCTGCACCGTGCCCTTGCCGTGCGTCGCGCCGGTGCCAACGATCACCGCGCGACCGTAATCCTGCAGCGCGCCGGCGACGATCTCGGACGCCGACGCGGAGCTGCGATCGACGAGCACGATCACTTGCCCGTCGTACACCACCTGACCGTCGTCGTCGCGCAGCACGTCGACGCCGCCCGTCCGCCCGTGCGTCTGCACCACCGGGCCGCTCTCGATAAACAGCCCCGTGATGGCGCGCGCGTCGTCGAGCAAGCCGCCGCCGTTTCCGCGCAGGTCGATGATCACGCCGGCCACCTTGCGCTTGGCAAAGCGCGTCAGCAGCTTGCGCACGTCGGTGCTGCAGCGCCGCTTGGGCGTCAGCCCACGCCGCGAGCGCGTGTTGCCGTAGAAGCTCGGCAGATCGATGTAGCCGATCTTCTCGCCGCCGCCCTTGGCCTGGATCACCGCGCCGCGCGCGTAGGCCTGCTCGATCTTGATCACGTCGCGCACGATGCTGATCAGCTTTACGCGCTCGTCGGGCTTCTTGACGGTGAGCGTCACCACCGTGCCCTTGGGCCCGCGGATCATGCGCACCACCTTGTCGATGCGCGCGTCGACGACATCCACCGGGTCTTTGCCTTCCTGAGCCACGGCGAGGATCAGATCGCCCGCCTCGAGCTCGCCCTGGCGCCAGCTGGCACCGCCCGGCACGATGCGCACCACACGGATGTAGTGGTCGTCCTCCTGCAGCACGGCGCCGATGCCTTCGAGCGATCCGCTCATGCGGATGTCGAAGTTCTCTTTGGTCGCCGGCGGCAGGTAGCCCGTGTGCGGGTCGTACTCGTGCAGCAGCGCGTTGATGAAGGTCGACGGCCCGTCGAGCGGGTCTGGCGCGGCGAGGCGCGCGAAGCGGCCCGACCAGCGCTTGGCGATGTCCTTGCGCGCCTTCTCGCTGCGCGCCTTTTCGGTCTTGGGGATCTTCTTGGCCGCCTTCTCCAGCGCCTGCAGCGCGTCATCTCCCGAGCCGCTGCCCGAGCCCGAGCCCGTGCCCGTGCCCTTGCCCGACCCCGACTTGGCCTTCGCCTTCTTCTTCGCCTTCTCCAGCGACGCGAGCGACTTCTCCATGCGCAGCACGCGCTGCAGCACAGACAGCTTGAGCGTCTTGCGCCAGCGCTCGCGCAGCGCGGCCTCGTCCTTGGCCCAGGCGCGCTTCTTCGGCTCCGTCTCGAGGCTCTCGTCGCGCGTGAAGTCGAACGGCTTCTTCAGCCGCTCGGCGACGTACTTGCCGAGCACGGCGATGCGCTGCCGCATCAGCGCGGTGGCCTTGTGCGCCAGCGTGAGGTCGCCGGCCTTGATCTCGTCGTCCATCTTGAGGCGATAGCCCTCGAGAAAACGTACGTGATCGGCGAGGAAGAACAGCTTCAGTGGATCGAGCGACTTGAGGTAGCGATCGAAGGCCTTGCTCGACATGTTGTTGTCGAGCGGCTTGGCCAGCAGGTGCTGCTGCTGGACGATGCCGACGATCAGCGGCGCGATGAGCGCCTCGCGCGGATCGGGCTCGATCTTCGGCAGCACCAGCGTCTTGCCGCGCGGCGTGGGCGGCGGCGTGCTGGCGCTGCCCGAGCCCGAAGGCGCGCGCGTCGATTTGCAGCCGACGCACGCGGCGCCGACGAGGACGAGACCCACGGCGAGCCGCGTGATCGAGTGAGATAGCTTCATGGGCGTGTCGCTTCCTACCGTGTGAGCCTACCTTATCTCCCCGCAGGGGATCAGGCACGGTGGAAGCTGCAGCGCGATCAGCGCCGCCGGCGGCCGTACTTGCGCAGCGCCTGGACGCGCAGCATCACCTCGCGCGTGCGCGCGCTGGGCTTGTCGCCGGTCAAAAAGCCGCAGCCGCGGCCGTTGGCGTAGTTGACGGGCGTCGCGAACTGCGCCGCCGTCGGGTCGTGGACCTTGTCCGAGAGATCGCGCGCGAACCAGTGTGGTCCGCCTTCGTGCTGGATCGTCTGCGGCTTGAGCCCCGACTTGGCGCCGCCCTTCAAGTGATAGAGCGACTCGACGGCGAGATAGCAGTGTCCGGTGGTGTAGTGCGCGCCCGCCATCGGCATCGCCGCGTAGCGCGGCTTGAGCAGATCGGCGGTGAGCACGCGCGCGATGTCGCGCAGCAGCGGATCGCGCGGCAGGTCGCGCCGCGGCCGCGCGTACTTTTTCAGCCGCGGCAAGCCGAGCAGCTTGCCCGCCTCGGCGAGGCTCTTGGCGGTCCGCCCGCTGGCGGGCAGCTTCGCGTTGCCGGCGAGCTCGTGGGCCCAGCTGCCGCGCGCGCTGAGCCAGATCGCGCGCTCGGGCGCCACGCCGGCGTCGATCGCGGGCAGCACGTCGGAGCGCAGGCTGTTGCCCGCCACCCAGACCTTGCCCGAATCGACGTTGTACTTGCGAAACAGCGAGCGGAACGTGCGCGCGCTCTTGTCTTTGACGATCTCGACGGCGTCGACGTAGTCGACGAGGCTCGAGCCGAACACGCGCGCGCGCTGCACGTCGGGATCACCCTTGGTCAGCACGATCACGTTCCAGCCCTGGTGCTTGAGCGTCGAGAGCAGCGCTTCGGCATGCGGATAGTTGTGCGCGCGCGTCTCGAAGACCGCGTTGCCGATCTCGTAGGCTTGCTGCTGCAGCTTCGCGCTGCCGCCGAGCTTCTTGACCGCGTCGCGCATCGACGAGGGGAAGCGCTCGCGCGAGAAGCCGAGCGTCTTCATGCGCTCCTTCTGCAGCGCGTTGAACGTGGCGAGCGTCTTCTGCGGGTCGAGGCCGGCCGACTTGGCCAGCGCCTGCAGCTTCTTTTTGGCGCGGTCGTAGAGCGGCTGCGTACGCACCAGCGTGTCATCGAAGTCGACGACCAGCGTCGGCCGCGACGACTTGGAGGCGCCCAGGACCACGGCAGGCGCCGCGCACACGAGCACGGCGAGCGCGAGGGCGAGCGTGGTGACGAGACGGCGAACGGGCTTCACGTGCCTGCATGACTGCAACGGACGTGCCGCCTGCAGCACGGAAAACCCGTATATTTTCGTGGGGATGATCGGCCGTCACGCGGCTACTGCAGCCTCCCACTGGCCACCACACCTCCCACGGCAGCAACTCGCGCGATCACGCAAAACCTTGCGCACGGCGCCGCGCAACGATTGGCGTGCTCCGAAACGCTGCGCCGCGATCCCGACCACTTGACCGTGCGCAGAGGCTGGCGCGCGCGTTGCTCTAACAGCGGGCATGTCGCAGTCTCACGCTCTCGTCAGCCCTCATCCCGCCGACGCTGTCGGCGAGGTTCTCGATCGCCGCTACGTGCTGCTCGAGGTGACCGAGGGTCCTGGCGCGGGCTTCTACTACGCCGCCTACGACATGCAGGAGCTGACGCGAAAGCGCCTGCGCCTGCTGCCCGACGATGCGGGCAAGCCGTCGCTCGACTGGTACATGGTCGACGACTTTCCGCGGCAGGCCACCAAAGTGCAGGCCACCAAGGTGCAGGCCAAGGTGCAGGCCACCAAGGTGCAGCTTGCTCGCGAGAGACCAACAACGGGACCGCAGCGCCCAGTGAGCGGTGCAACACCGCCCCCCATCCCACCAACACTGCGCGCGGTCCCGAACACTATAGCCGCTCCGGCGGCGCCGAAACGGCTCCCAACCACGGCGCCGCCGGCGGCTCCCTCCTCTGCCGCCGCGACCACGAAAGCTCCCGCCTCGCCAGCATCGCCAGTCTCGCGCCTCGAGGCGGCCTGGTTCGCTGAAGGCGAGCAGGAGACGCTGCCTGCCGACCCGCTCAGCTTCGACGACGTGTACGCCGGCATCGCGCGCCAGGCGGCGCTCGACGATCTCGCGCGCGTGCTCAGCCCCGAAGATCTGCGCGAGCACGGCCTCGAGTAGGCCGCGCCGCAGCGCCGCGCGTGCGAGACCGCTAGAGCGTCACGCAGTCGCCGTTCACACACACCTTGTTGGCCGTGGTGCAGTTGCGGCACGTCTCGCCGAAGCTTCCGCACAGCGCGTCGTGCTGCGCCGACAGCGGATAGCACTTGCCGCTCGATAGCCCCGTACAGCCGCCGCACGACGAGCCGCCGCCGCCGCTGCTGGGCACCACGCAACGGCCGTTGTTGCAGACCTGATTGGCCGAGCTGCAGTCGAGACACACGCTGCCGTTGGAGCCGCACAGCGCGTCGTGCTGCACCGCGAGCGGATAGCAGTTGCCGCTCGCCTTGCCGACGCAGCCCGCGCACGGCGGTGGGTTGTAGGGCGCCTGGCAGCTGCCCTGCACGCAGATCTTGCCGACCGAGGTGCAGTCGAGGCACTTATTGCCGCCGCTGCCGCAGCGCGTATCGCTGACCTGGTTGGTGCACACGCCGTTGATCGTGCAGCCCACGCAGCTGCCGGCGCCGGGCACCACGCAGCGCTTGTTCTGGCAGACCTGACCGAGCGCCGGGCAATACAAGCACTGCGCGCCGTTGGCGCCGCACATGTCGTCGCTGGTGCCGGCGTAGCACTTGCCGTCGTAGGTCGAGACGCAGCCGCTGCAGGTCGAGCCCGTCCCCGGCAGCACGCACTTGCCGCCTATGCAGACCTGGCCCGCCGATTTGCAGTCGAGACACACGCTGCCGTTGCGGCCGCACAGGCTGTCGGTGGTGTTGAGATAGCAGGTGCCGGTCTTCTGACCCGTGCAGCCAGCGCAACTGCTGCTGCCGCCGCCCTGCGTCGCCGGCACGCACTGGCCGTACTCGCAGCGTCCGGCGCATTCGCAGCCGGCGACACCGTCGCAGTTGGCTGTGCCCGTCGCGCACTGCTGACACTTCCCCTGCACGCACTTGGACGTGTGCGAGATGCAGCTGAACGGCGTGTTGGGATCGCAGCCGTCGCCGATGCCCGTTGGTGGGCACCACACGCCGGCGCGGTTGCCGCTGATCGGTGCGCGCGTGACGGGGTCGCAGCAGATCAGCGCGCCCTTGCCGCCATCGCAGCTGACGTTGCCGTAGTCGCAAGGCGCGTTCTCCAGCGCCGCGCAGCTTTGCCGCGGGCAGGTGGTCTGGCCGATCAGCCAGTGCGAGCCCTGCTGCGTGGGACAGCACGTCGCCTGCGCCGTGCTGCCATCGCCGCGCCGGCAGGTGACCGTGTCGTTGACGCGCCCGCAGAACTTGTTCGTGTCGCACGGCTCGTAGTAGGTCTGCGTCGGCTTTCCGGGCTGACAGACGTAGGTCTTCGAGGTCGTCAGGCCGTCGGCAGACAGCGTCTGCGAGCCGGTGAGCACCAGCGTGAAGTCGAGCCCGGAGAGCTCGATCTCCTGGCGACAGCGCTCGACCACCGCGTCGCTGGTGCACTTGTCGCGCAGGAAGTCGCAGCTCGCGGTGGAGAAGGCGAGCGACGAGCACTGCCCTTGCTGAACGCAAGCGACGACCTTGGGGCCGACGTCCTGGAAGATGTCGCTTTCGGAGCCATGCTGCACGCGGCGCACGAGCAGGTGCGCGCAGCCCTGCGGATTCCACGGCTGGCCGGTCTCCTGGCGTACCGCGTTGCGACAGCTGGGGTCCTGCTGCCAGGCCTTGACGATCTCGATGCAGCGCGCCTCGTGACGCCCTGGACTGACGGCGCCGCAGAAAAATCCTCCCTGCCCATCGACGGCGCAGACGCCCTGTCCGCACGCGGCCTGCGGCTGCTGCGGATCGCAGGCCGTCGTGCCGAGCTGCACGCACTGCGGGTTCGCCTGCCCGATCACCTGCAGGCAGCGCTGCCCCGCGCTGCAGTCGTTGTCGTAGCTGCAGCCGACGTGCTCGCAGATGCAGGTCGTGCACTCTTGGCCGGCGCCGGTGGAGATGCGCACGCCACCTTGGTCGCCGCCGCCGCCGCCGCTTCGACTGAGATTGGGCTCGCAGCCTGCGAACGCGGCGCCCGCGGCGAAGATGGCCACCACGGACAACATCAACCGATTCATCTGCGCTCCTGCTCCCAAAGGCTGCGATCAGCTCCAGAGCAAGCCGCGGGCCGGCGCGCTGCCAACCGGCAAAGCCGAATATCCTTCGGCTTCGGGTGGGAGTGGAGTCGACGGTTGGGAAACTAGGCCCCCAACCGCTCGGGGCTCGCCTCGAGGCGCGAACGCGCGAGCGAGGCGGCGAAGGCGCGCATCACCACGTGGTGCGCCTGCGCCTGAGTGGCGACGTACAGCGGCCACCACAGCGCCGGCTCGAAGTCCGAGATCACGCACAGCGCCTCTTCACCGCCGCCGACGGCGCGCAGCTCGAAGCGCCCGCGGCTGCCGCCGACGAGCAGCCCGCGCGTGATGTCGTAGGCAGCCCGCTCGGGGTCGCTGCCCGCGTCGTCGCGCCGCATCTCGATCAGCCGCAGCCGCTCGATGCCGAGCAGGTCGAACCCGATGCGCTCGCCGCCCGCGCTGATGTGACAGCGCACCAGCGGCGCGAGGCGCTCGTCGAGCCAGCGCACGTAGCGCTCGGCCAGCGCGCGCGGCGCGTGGCCGCCGCCCATGCGATAGATCGCACGCACGTAGGGCGAACGTTCGCCGCGACGCAGCGCACGAAACGCGCGCGGCGTCTGCTCCCCGCGCTGAGACAGCGCCTCCTGCAGAGCGTCGCGCACGGTGCGGCCAGCGACGGCGGCCGCCTCTTGCAGGCGCCGATCACGGGCGACCATGCGATGCGCGAGGCTGCCGATGAGCGGCGCCACCAGCGCCTTGGGGGCGCCCGTGATCAGCGAGACCCACAGGCGCGAGAGCGTCGGCGTGAGCACGGGCACGCCATAGGTACGCGGCGGGCGGCCGAGAAGCTCGCCGCAGAGCACCATCAGCTCGCGATAGGTCAGCACGTCGGGGCCGCCGATGTCGAAGACCTGGTCGCGCGTCTCGTCGCGCCCGACGCACCAGTCGAGAAGCTGCGCCACGTCCGAGAGCGCCACCGGCTGCGTGTCGACGTCGGTCCAGCGCGGACAGACCATCACAGGCAGGCGCTGCACCAGTCGCACCAGCATCTCTGTGGACGACCCATTGCGCCCGATGACGAGCCCGGCGCGCAGCACGGTCACCGGCGTACCGTACGCCGCCAGCGCGCGCTCGACCTCTGCGCGGCTGCGCAGGTGCGCCGAGAGCGCCTCACCGCCGGTCGTGTGCTCGGGCAGCAGGCCGCCGAGGTAGACGATCTGGCGCACGCCGGCCTCGGCACAGGCGCGCGCGAAGTTGTCGGCGACGAGCAGATCGATCTCGTCGAAGCCGCCCTGCACGAGGCGGTCGGCGGGCATCATCGAGTGTACGAGGTAGACGGCGTAGTCGGCGCCGCGCACGGCCGCGCGCGCCTCGCGCAGCGACATCAGATCGACGCGCCGCCAGCTGACATGCTCGCGCGTGTCGTCGCGCGCGCTGCGCGACAGCGCGATCACCGCGAAGCGACGGCGCAGCTGCTCGATCAGCGGCGCGCCGACGAAGCCCGCCGCCCCGGCCACCACCACGCTCTGGCGCTGCGCTGAGCTCACAGCCCGTCTCTATCACGCCTGCCGGAAGGCGCCAGCGCCGAGAAAAGCTGAGCCAGCGGGCGCACGCCGTGGCTCCTACCTGTGATGGGCCTTCAACGACACGCGATCATCGCGCCGATCCTCATCTTCGCGCTGACAGCCGGCTGCGGCTCCGGCGAGCTCGGCGGCGGCATGCACGACAGCGACGCCGCTGCAGGAGGCGGCGACCTCGTCGCGCCCGGCGACGTAGCCGGCACGCAACAGTCCGACGGCGGCGCACCTGCACCACTCGACGGCACGCTATCGGCGGCCGATGCCGGCGGCGGCGAAGACGCGGCACCCGCGACCGACGGCGCTCCGCCCGCGCCGGACAGCTCGCCCGCGGGTGCCGACAGCGGCGCCGACAGCACCCCGCCCAGCGCCAGCAATCTCGCCTTCGAGGAGCAGAACGGGCGCGTCGTCGTCGAGGCCGAGCACTTCTTCGAAAACGACGCCAACGGCAAGCCACGCCAGTGGTACGTCTGGAAGCCCGGCGCCGCGGGCGTCAAACCCGATCCCGATCCCGAGCACACCGCCGGCGCCAGCGGCGGCTCGTACATCGAGGGCTTGCCCGACACGCGCGTCACCGCCAGCGACACGCTGACCAGCGGCGTGAACTTCTTCGGCAACGGCGGCCAGGGGCCCATCGTTCGCTACCGCGTGTGGTTCAACCAGACCGGCCGCTACTACGTGCGCGCGCGCGCCTACTCGACCGGCGCCGAAGACAACGGCATCCACGTCGGCATCGACGGCACGTGGCCCGCCTCGGGCGAGCGCATCCAGTGGTGCTCGGGCAAGAACCAATGGACCTGGTCGGGCGCACAGCGCACCGCGGCCAACCACTGCGGCGAGGCCGACAAGATCTATCTCGATGTCACCAGCAAGGGCCTGCACGTGATCGCGTTTTCCATGCGCGAAGACGGCTTCGAGCTCGACCGCTTCGTGCTGACTATCGACAAGGCCTTCAACCCGAGCGGCGCCGGCCCCGCCGAGAGCGCCACGCGCAAGCCCTAGCGCGCTAGCTGCCCGACATGCGGCGCGTGATCTCCTCGGGCGAGAGCTGCTCGACGATGGTCGTCACGATCCAGTAGTGGCCAAAGGGATCGCGAAAGCGCCCTTCACGGTGGCCGTAGAACTGATCGGCCACCGGAAAGATCTCCTCCGCGCCAGCCGCGGCGAGGCGCTCGGCCAACGCGTCGACGTCATTGACCACCAGCTGCAAGATCACCGGCGATCCGCCGAGCGACGCGGGCGAGACGTTGTGCCAATCCTTCTTCTCGCCCGTCAGCGAGAAGGCATTGCCGCCAACCTCGAGCGCGGCGTGCACGACGTGCCCGCTGTCGTCGGCGAAGCGCTCGACGAGCTTCGCGCCGAAGACGGTCTGGTAGAACGCGATGGCCTCGTCGGCTCTGGCGACGACGAGACGCGGCGTAAGGCTGTTTTGTTGTCCCATGCGGCAACCTTGGCAACGGCACGCACGTGGGTCTTGTAAGAAACGATCGGTCGCAGCAGACAGCTAGTCGACGATCACGTGGTTGGGCTCTGCGGGATCGCGCGGCTGATAGCGCGACGGCGAGCGCCCGGCGAAGCGGCTGAACTCGTGCGTGAAGTGCGCCTGGTCGTAGTAGCCGCAGTCGAGCGCCAGCTCGGCGAGGTCCACCGCGCCACGCGCCAAGCCGCGCACCGCACGCTGAAAGCGCGCGAGGCTGGCGTAGCGCTTGGGCGCGACACCGACGCCAGCGCGGAAGGTGCGCACGAAGCGCGCGCGGCTGGCGCCCGAGCGCTCGATGGCCTCGCGCACGGAGACGCCGCGCGCCAGCCAGCGCAACGCCGCGCTGACCTGGCTCGACGGCTCGAGCGAACGCGCGCGCGCCAGCAGCAAGCGCTCGAGCTCGGCGAGCATCGCCTGCGGCTCGCCCAGCGCCAGCAACCGCTCGCGCATCTCGCGCGCCGCCTGCTCGCCCCACAGATCCGCCAGCGTCACCACGTCGGGCAGCGCGTGGCACGGCGCGGCGGTGAAGGGGTGCGCGCCGCCCGGCCAGAACGAGACGCCCACAGCGCGCTGCATCGAGTCGGTGGTGATCGTCTTGGCCTCCGTCGCCACACCCGTCATGAAGGGTGGCGCCGGCCGTGCGCTCGCCTCGCGCACGTCGACCATCAACATCATTCGGCCGGTGGGCATCACCACCTCGTGCGTGTGCACGAAGGCGCGCTCGTAGTACCAGAGGTGCTCTACAAACGGCGCGAGGCGAGCGGCGGGCGGGCGAACGATCATCGCCCTCGCAGTATATCGCCAGCTAGCAGCCGGGCTGCTAACCGAGCTTCTTGCCGAGCGCGTCCCAATAACGCATCTGCCAACCCTGCGCGAGCATCTCGCCGGCGCCCTCGGGGAAGCCGTCATGGTCGAGCACGAGCTTGGTGCCCGCGCCCGCGGCCTCGAGCTCGAAGCGAACGATCGAGTACACGCCCTCCGGCCAAGCCGAGACGCGCCAGGCCTGCACGATGCGCTGGTCTGGCACCAGCTCGATGTGGCGGCCGACGATCTGTCCATCGTGGCAGCTGAACGCGCCGCCCACCTCGCGGCTGATCGTCGCGGCGCCACCGGTGAGCGCCGCGTGCTGCGACTGGTCCATCAGCGCCTCGTAGACGGCGTGCGGCGTGGCGGCGAGCTCGACCTCTTGATGAATGCTCATTGGTGTTTTCTCCTCGGTTGCAATATTAAACCATATGGTTTAACTTTATCAGCGATGCTGTCAAGCGCCGCCAGACACCTCGACGACGACGACGACCTCGATCGGGTCTTTCGCGCGCTGGCCGATCGCACGCGACGCGCGCTGCTCCATCGCCTCGCCTGCGAAGGCTCGGCGATGGTCACCGAGCTAGCGGCGCCCTTCGAGATGTCGCTGCCGGCCGTCTCCAAGCACCTCAAGGTGCTCGAGCGCGCCGGGCTGGTCAGCCGCGACATCGACGGCCGCGTGCACACCTGCTCGTTGGCGCCACGCCCGCTGGCCAGCGTCGAGGCGTGGCTGTCCTTCTATCGACCCTTCTGGAGCGATACGCTCGACGCCCTCGCGCGCTTCGTCGAGCAGGACGACGCACCATGAGCGAAGGCGACATCACGCTGGTGCTCAAGCGGACGATCCGCGCCAGCAAGCGGCGGCTCTTTTCCGCCTGGACCGACCCCGAGCAGCTCGTCAAGTGGTGGGGCCCAGCGTGGGTGCGCTGCAGCGCAGCCGAGCTCGACCTGCGCGTCGGCGGCCACTACCGCATCGACAACGCGCTGCCCGACGGCAGCGTGGCCGTCATCTCCGGCACCTTCGAGCGCGTCTCGCCGCCCGACGAGCTCGTCTACACCTGGCACCTCGGCGGCCATCCCGCCGAGGGCGCCGCCGACTCGCGCGTCACCGTGCGCTTCGACGAAACGCAGCCCGGAACCACCGACGTCATCATCGTCCACGAACGCATCGCCAGCGCGGCGATCCGCGACGATCACGAGAAGGGCTGGCTCGGCTGCCTCGACAGCCTCGAGCAGCACCTCGCCGCCGCCTGACCCCTCCCCGGCTGGTTTAGACGATCGGTCCACCCTGTCCGACGAAGCGTCGCGTCGCGGCCGCCACCATGGATTCAACCAAGGAGGCCGCCATGACCGCTCTCGGACCCAACATCAAGCTCACCATCGCGCGTGACGCGCGCGAGCCGCTGCGCGCCGCCATGACCGAGGTCTTCGGCGCCACGCACGCCTCGCCGCGCGACGACTTCGACGTCTATACCCTCGGCGACGGCTCGCACCTCGGCGCCTACTGCGTCGATGCAGCGCTCGCCGCCGAGAGCGCCAAGCTCGGCGCCTGGATCGAGCTCGTCGTCGACGACGTCGCCGCCGCGCGCGCCGCGCTGGCCCGCCGCGGCATCGAGCCCTTCGAGTACTTCGACAAAGAGCACGACTACATCCAGCTGCCCGGCGGTCAGGTCGTGCGGCTCGCCGCCACGGAGGCCCGCCGATGAAACGCCGCATCCTGCTGCTCGCGATCACGTTCACGCTCGTCGCCGCCGCGTGCAGCGACGACAGCTCGAACAACACACCCGACGCCACGTCCGCAGACAGCAGCGCGGCCGACGCTGGCGGTGACAGCAGCGCGGCCCCTGGCCTATGGGCCGTGCTGGTGCGCGGCGAGCTGGCCAAGAGCGACGTCGCGCAGGCCAAGGCCGACCACGACGCGGTCGCCGCCGCCGGCGAGACGCCCGCCAAGGCCGCCGGCGACATCGGCCACGACGCGCTGCTCGGCACCACGCTGCTCGGCACCACGGAGAACGCGTTCCTCGGCATCGACCAGTGGAACGACGCCGCCAACATCGAGGGCTTCTACAGCGACCCGACCTTCCAGCAGGCCTTCGGCGCGCTGTTCAAGTCGCCGCCGCAGCCAGAGGTCTTCCAGCACGCGGCCAGCTGGCACAACTGGGGCAACCTCGCGGCCGGCGACGGCGGCGATCACTACTTCGTCGTCGTGCGCGGGCGGCTCGCCGAGAGCGACGCGGCCAAATCCCAGGCAGCCCACGACGGCATCGCAGCCGCCGGCGAGCCGCAAGCCAAGGCCCTCGGCGACGTAGCGCACGTCGTGTTTCTCGGCCTCAAAGATCCGCGCGAGTTTTTCGCGGTCGACATCTGGACCAGCGTCGACAAGCTCGAGGCCTTCTACAGCGACCCGACCTTTCAACAGGCTTTCGGCGCGCTGTTCGAGGGCCAGCCCAGCGTCTCCGTCTACCGCTCCACCGACTGGCACCAATGGTAGGATCAGAACACCGCATGGAAGCGCTCGGCGACATCCTCGCGGCGCTGCGCATCCGCAGCAGCCTGATCTCGCACGCGCGGTTCACCGCGCCCTGGTCGGTGTCGACCAGCGGCGCGCCCGAGCCGGGCAGCGCCATCTTCCACGCCGTCGTGCGCGGCAGCTGCTGGGTCTGCCTCGGCAGCAACAGCCGCGGCGGCGAGCGCGTCGAGCTCGGCCCCGGCGACGTGGCGCTCGTCTCGCGCGGCGAGGCGCACGTCACGTGCAGCGCGTTGCGCCTGGTGCCGCAGCCCGTGGCATCGCTGAGCCACGAGCAGCGCCCCAGCGGCGTGCCGCACGTCGAGCACGGCGGCGGCGGCGAGCGCGTCGACATCGTCTGCGGCAGCTTCGCCTTCGATCACGCCTCGGCCGACATCCTGCTCGAGATCCTGCCGCGCCTCGCCCACATCCCGGGCAGCCGCGATCGCTCGCGCTGGCTCTCGGCCACGCTCGAGATGCTCGCCAGCGAGCTCGACGGCGCGATGCCCGGACGCGAAGCCGTCGTCTCGCGCCTCGCCGAGGTGCTCGTGCTGCACTTGCTGCGCGCGTATCTGCTCGCGCTGCCGGCGGACCGCACGGGCTGGGTCGCCGGCCTGCGCGACCCGCAGATCGGCCGCGCGCTAGCGCAGATCCACGCCGAGCCGGGGCGCGAGATCGACGCCGAAGGCCTCGCGCGCAGCGTGGGCATGTCGCGCGCCGCGTTCTTCGCGCGCTTCGGCGAGCTCGTCGGCCAGACCCCGGCGCGCTATCTGGCGCGCTGGCGCATGCGCGCCGCCGCCGACATCCTCGCCCGCACGGACCTGCCGCTCGCCACCGTCGCGCAGCGCGTGGGCTACAAGAACGAGCAGGCCTTCGCGCGCGCGTTTCGGCGCGTGATGGGCGAGTCGCCGCGTAGCTACCGCGAGCCGTGAGCCGTCTGCGATCGTAGCTGCCGGGCCACGGTTACTTCGCCTTCGCCACGGCCAGCTGGCCAGACGACACGCGCTCGAGGCCGCGCGCAACATCGCGCGATCGTGTCACCCGCGCCGCGGCACCACGTTTGCAACGGCCGTGGTCGGAGGTCGACATGGTTGGTCGCGTCATGCCCGCGCTCGCGCTCCTGGTCACAGCCACGCTACTGCAGCCAGCATCCAGCCACGCGGCGGGCGGTAGCTTTGCCAAGACACGACGGCAGCTGGTCAAGGTCACGCGAACGTCCCTACGCCGCCTGGCCAGCGAAGGCTTCTGGGTGCGCACGCACGCGCCAAAGCGCGGCAAATATGCTGGCCCCGGCTTCCTCGTGACCTTCGGCGAGAAGGCTTTCCTTAGCCTCGGGCAGACGCGCGGCAGCGACGCGCTGCTCGTCGACGAAAAGGGCAACCTGCATCGCGCGCGCCTCGACGCGCGAGCGAACATCTTCTCCGTCAAACGCGTCTCGATACTCGCGGCGATATCTTCGGCAGGCGACGGCGGCCTCTTCAACGCCATCACGCGCATCGGCGGCTCGCGATCGAGCCGGCTCGCGTCGATCGGCAAGGCGCTCGAAACCAACGTCAGGCAGCTCGGCCTGAGCCACACGCTGCAGCACCTCGGCGGCAAGCCCAACATCGTCGCCATCCAGCTGTTGATCAACAACTACGGCACCACGCGGTTGCTCAGCAACGCGCGCCGCCAGTCGCTGCATCTCGACAGGTACGGCCAGCTGCGCATGGCCGACCCCGAGCGCCCGTGGGCGCCCTACCCCGTCAGCACCGCTTACGCCAAGGCTGTCTTCGGCGAAGCAGCCATCGCCAACGCAGTGACGCAGCTCAACACGCGTGCCGAGAAGCACGGCCTGAGCCCCATCCCCCAGCGCGCTACGACCGAGCGCCGCGCCCACTGAGCGCGCACGCGCCGCCGGAGGTCCGAGATGCTTCGAACGCTCACGCATTTGTTCACCTTGCTCGCGCTGCTCGCGCCCGTGCACGCCGCGGCTGCAGGTGACAGCTCCAGCAACAGCGTTCGCCGCTCGCGCACGCAGCTGGTCAAGATCGCGCGCACCTCGCTGCGCCGCCTCGCCGCCAACGGCTACACCCCGCACAGGCCGCGCGTGCTCGGCATGTACGCCGGTGCCGGCGACGTCGTGACACAGGGCGGCAAGGTCTTCCTTGGCCTCGGTCGCACCTGTGGGCTCGACGCGCTGCTCGTCGATCGCAACGGCAACTTGCACACCGGCAAGCTCGATGCGCGACAACGCATCACCACGATCAAACGCATCTCGGTGCTGAAAGCCATCGGCTCGATGCATGACGGCGCGCTGTTCGACGCCATCATCGATCACAGCCGACTGGACAAACGAACGAGCAGGCTCGCGCAGCTCGGAAAGGGATTCGAAACCAGCGTGAGGTACCACTACTTGAGCCGTACGCTGCAGCAGCTCGGCAGCAAGCCCAACGTGATCGCCATCCAATCGCTGCTCAAAGACACCGGACCAGCCCATCTGCTGAGCGACGCGAGCGGCCGAATGCTGTCGATCGACAGCAAGGGGCAGCTCTTCGTCAACGAGCACGGACGTCTCTTCGACGCTCGCGCCATCAGCGTCGCGCACGCCACGGCGATCTTCGGCTCTCACGCGATCCGCGGCGCCATCACCAGGCTCGACATGCGCGCCGAGTCGTTCGTGCTGATGCCCATCGATCGCCTCGGGCGGCGCGCCAGGGATGATCGCCGCAGCACCGACGATCGCCGCGAGCCGCTGCGACGCCGCTAGCGCAGCGCTTCGACGTCGCTGTCGCTGCAGTCGCTCGGCGCCGCCGCCGTGCGCGGGTTGCAGCGCGAGCGCAGCTCCAACCAGTAGTCGCGCTCCGGCACGCGCGCCGGAAAGTCACTGCTGATGATCTGCGCGCCCGAGGCCATCGCCGCCGTCGCGCTGGCGCGGTTGTCGGCGTCGCTGTCCTGTGGCGAGTCGGCGCTGGTGCGCACCAGATAACCTGCATCGACCGCCGCGCGGATCTCGTCGCCGCGTCCTCGCGCATCGCCGATCTCGATCACCGACGCCCACGGCTCGCTCGTGCCGCCGCGCGCGAACATCACGCGCCCTTCGAGCGTCGGATGCTCGGCGAGGTAGTTGTCGCGATGCACGCCGCTGTCGAGCATCACGAACATCACCTTGCCGCGCGTGCTTCCCAGCGTCGGCCAGCCGTCGGCCTCGAGCGCCGCGCGCAGCGACGCGTGCGAGCCGCGCACGTCATCGGGCGTCAGCACGCGCTCGCGCGACAGCACCTCGAGGATCCGCTGGTCGAGCGCGTCGTAGCGGCCAACGATCTTGACCGCGTCCACGTCGTCTTTGGGCTCGACGAGCACGAACAGCAGGTGGTGTCCGACGTTGGCGCGCGACCAATCGCGCACGATCTCGAGGCACGCGCGCAGCGTGGCGCAGCTCGATCGATCATCGAGCCCAGGCACGTGAAAGACGGGAAACGTGCCGTCCTTGGCGTAGTGCACGTCGAGCTCGATCTGGCGCACGCCGAAGTCGCGCAGCTGCTCGTCGATCGGCGCGTGTGCGTAGTCCCACTCGGGCAGCGGCTTGTCGGCGCGTTGGTGGTAGCTGTTGTGCGTGCCCTTGACCTGCAGCTGGTCGACCCGCAGCACACCATCGCGCGGGTAGTCCGGCCCGTCGTCAGCGCCAGAGCAGGCGCACGCCGCGCAGGCGAGCAGCACGATGATCGAGCCGATGCGGGCGCGTCTCACCGCGCGATCGTAGCAGCTAGGAGAGCGCGACGCGCAGCGCGACGATGAGCAGCAGCACGGCGAACACGCGCTGCACGTGACGCTCGTTGCGGCGCAGCCAGCGCAGCACGGGGCCGCGCGAGACGCAGTAGACGACCACGCTGTACCACAGGCCGTCGATGCTGAAAGCGACCAGCGCCATCGCCAGACGCTCGGCGAGCGTGGCGTCGGCGCGCACGAACTGGCCGAACAGCGCCAGAAACCAGATCGCGATCTTCGGGTTGAGCAGCGCCAGCAGCAGGCCGTGCAGCGGGCCGGCGCCGAGCGACGCGCCTTCGGTCAGCGAGCGCGACGCGTCGCCGGCGCGGCGGCGGCTGGCGCGCCAGGCCGAGAGCGACAAGTAGAGCAGGAAGGCCGCCCCGGCGTAGGTCAGCGCGCGAAAGGCCACCGGCGACTGCGTGATCAGCAGCGCCAGGCCGACAGCGCTAAGCAGCGCGTAGAGCCCGACGCCCGCGGCGTGCGCCCAGCTGGTGACCAGCCCGCGGCCGAGCCCGCCGTTCATGGTGCTGCGAATGATCACCGCCAGGCTCGGCCCTGGCGAGACCGCGCCCGCCAAACACACGAGCGCGAGAGTTATCCAGTCAAGCAGTTGCACGATCGCTCCTCGAACCTCGCAGGCATTGTGAACGAAGGGCACTGTGCTGTGCGGATGTATTTAGCTACCTCCAGAATTTAGATTCACTACACAATCGACGCACTGGCTAGTCGCCCTTCCGATCGACCGTGACCTGGTCAGCACACAGTCCTCGCTGTCGCGAGATCGCACGTGTTTTCGCCTGGCACGTGGCGTGCTCTGCCTGGCGGGCACATGAATCCACGGCCCCTCATGCGCGCCGCGTCCCGCGGTCGCGTCGCAGCCCTCCTCGTTCTGTGGTTGCTCGCCTCCGGTCTGTCGGCCGCGCACGCCGGCAGCGGCAAGAAGTCGCTCGTCATCGCGGTCGACAAGGTCGGCCCGACACAAGAGCAGCTCGGTCGCGCTATCGCCATGGAGACGGTGCACTACTGGATGCGCGAGGCGCCCGAGACAGCATCGGGCCGCACGCGCTTCGTGCGCCAGCACATCGCGGCCACAGCGACGCGCAAGGCCTTTCGCGCGGTGATCGATCCCGATGGCATCCCACGCATCCTCGACGGCCATCATCGCGCCTACGCGCTAGCGAAGATCCAGGCCGACTACGGCGTGCCGATCAAAGTGCGCCTCGACATCGTCAAGGACTACCGCGGCTGGTCGCACGCGCGCTACGCCAAGCACCTGACGGGCAAGCTCGGCGTGGGGCAGTTCTCGCCGTCGACGCGGCGGCGCTTTCCGGCGCGCGCCAAAGGCTCGGCCGAGCATCGCGTCGCCTCGCTGCCGCGCTCGATCTTGCACTGCGCCGACAGCCCGCTGCGCTCCACCATCGGCGCCGCGCTCTGGTACAACGGCATCGACGGCGACCACTTCATCGACTACGTCGAGTTCGTGCTCTCCGATCGGCTGCGGCGCGACAAGGCCGTGCCCACCGCCAAACGCAAGCTCGCCGGCCGCGAGCTGAGCAGCGGCGCCGTCGCCCCCATCGCCAAGGCGCTCTTCGGCTCGCACAGCAACTACCTGACGAAGCTCGCGCGGCCGCAGCACAAAGAATCCGTGCGCGCCACGATCCGCAAGGTGGGCCGCCGCCCGCGCGCCACGCGCCCGCGCAGCTGGGGCTGGTAACAGAGCCTACTTGATGGCGCAGGGCGACTTGCGCGGCGACGATTCGTTGTTGTCGTCGCGGCACTCGTTGAACGTCGGGTTCTGCGGGTCGACGAGGATGCGCGCCTTGAACGTGTTGGTGTCTTTGACGTTGTCCGCCGGCGTGGTCGTGTAGACCAGCTCGGCGCCCTGCCCTGGGAAGAGCGCCGTCGTCGTCTTGGCGCTCGCGATCTGCGAGAACTGCCCCGTGCCGCGATCGACGAGGAAGCCTACCTCGACACCTTTGGGCAGCAGCGCGAGGCCGAGGTTTCGCACCGTGGCGCGCAGCACCAGCGGGCTCTTGCACTCCACGCGCAGCGACACCGTCGCGTCGGGGGCGTCGAAGATGCCCTTGTCCTGCACGTTCTGACGGAAGTTGTTGAGCCAGGGCACCTTCCAGTTGGACTGCTCCTGCTTGGGGATCGTGCCCGTGGTGTTGCCCGCTGCGCAGGCCGAGTCGCGTACGTCGCAGATGTTCGAGACGTGGTAGGTGTGCTGGTTCCACAGCGCGCGTGTGCCGACCCAGCCGTTGGCTTTGTCGCCCCACACGGTCAAGCCGCGGTGCGCGGTCTCGCCTGGCGGCGGCGTCCAGGCCGGGCGATTGAGCACCGGATCGGGCTGCGTCCACGGCGCCTCGGTGCAGCGCCACGACTGCGGCGAGGCGCCGTTGGAGATCATCAGGATCTCGGCCTTGCCGTCGCCGTCGATGTCGGCGACCAGCGACGACTCGGTGCCCGTAAACGAGTTGGTCGGCGTGGCGAAGCGCACCGCGCCGGTCTTGCCGTCGTAGACCCAGAGGAAGCACTCGTCGTTGTAGATGACCTCGGCGCTGCCGTCGCCCTGAAAGTCGAAGACGGTCGAGCCGGTGACCGACGAGCTGAAGTCATGATTGACCTGCTGCCAGAGCACCTTCATCTCCTTCTTCGCCAGGTCGACCTTGGTCACCGAGTAGTAGTTGGCCATCGCGACGCCGATCTCGATCTGTCCGTCGCCGTCGAAGTCGGCGATGGTCGGCGGACCGCCGGAGCCGGTGCCGGGCAGCTTGAACGGCCCGGCCAGCGTGGCGCCGGTGTCGCCGGCGAGGATCGTGATGTTGCCGCCCTTGACGCTGACCACCTCGGGCTTGCCGTCGCCGTCGAAGTCGCCGATGGCCGGGAAGCCGTCGCCGACGGTGCTCTTCCAGAGCGTCGAGCCGTCGGCTTCGTAGGCAGCGTTGCCGGTGACGAGCTCGAGCTTTCCGTCGCCGTCCACGTCCGCGAAGGTGCTCAAGGCGACGTTGGATCCGCCGCCGCCGCCGCCCGTGTTGGCGAACACGCGCGTGATGGTCTGGCCGTCGTGGCGAAACAGCGTGGCGCCGAAGGCGATCTCGACCTTGCCGTCGCCGTCCATGTCGGCCACCGAGAGGCCGCCGCCCCAACCCAACGAGTCGGTGACGCCAGGCACCGGCTGCGTGCTGGTGGCCGTGACCTTGCCGCTGCCGTCGATGGCGACGATCAAGCCCTCGCCGGTGACCGCCACGACGTCGGTCTTGCCGTCGCCGTCGACGTCACCGAGCGCCAGCGAGACCGCCGCGAAGCCGATCGAGCCGGCCGAGGCACGGCGCAGCGACCAGATCTCCTTGCCGCTGGCGCCGTCGAGCGCGCGCAGCACGCCGTTGCGACACGCGCTCGTCGTCGCGCCGGTGCAGTGGCAGCACGTCGCTTTGCTGTCGCCGCTGACGACGAAGACGTTGGGCGGATCGAGCTCGTCGACCTTGCCGTCGCAGTTGGTGTCGGTGACGCGGCCGACCACCGGCGTCGACCACACGTCGACAAACGCCTTGTACTCGCGGACGGTGCTCGGTCCCCAGTGCCACTCGACCACCGGCGTGAGGTTTCCGACCTGCGGCTTGAACTCGCAGGCGGGCAGGCAGTTGGGCGGCTGCGGCCCCGACTCGGGGCAGCGCTTGGGCAGATCGAGACAGCGTCCGGCGTTGGGCGCCGGCGCGAGGCACACGCTGCCGCTTCCACCATCGCCCGCGGCCGCGTCGCCCGCCGCCGCGTCAGCTGCCGGTCCAGCGTCGCCGCCGTTGCTGCCGCCCGGACCGAGCGACGGCTCGCAGTACTGATCGGCATCGCAGTCGGCCTTGGAGAAGCAGACCCTGCCCGGCTTGACGCACGCGTTGGCGAAGCACGTCTCGCTCGCGCCGCAGCAGCTGTCGCCGCATGCTTGCGCCGCGCTGGCGCAGCAGCGGCCGGCGACGCACACGCCACCGTTGCAGTCGTTGTTGTTGCTGCAGGCTGGCCCCGACGAGTCGGAGAACTGAACGCCGTCTCCGCCACCGTCACCGCCAGGCCCGCCCTCGTTGGTGCCGAACACTTTGCCCGAGTCGCAGCCGCTGCCCGCCAGCGCGAGCGAGAGCGCGATACCGAGCAGCGTCGCGGAGCAAGCGTGAGCTCGCATGACTTCCCCTCTATGCTCTGTGTCGTGTACCGAAAGTTTCGCAAAGATCGTACCGGCCTGCACGTAGGTAAACATAGAAGATCACGAACGCTTGGCGTCTTTCTGGTGATACACAAGCGCAACTGGCTGGGGACAATCGTCGCCGCCGCGGCCGCGGTGCTGCTGCTCGGCGCCTGCGCCACCACCGGCGCACGTGACGCCGCGGACGACGACGACGACCGCGATCGCACGCGCCGCGTGCCACACGCGCTGGCCGCCCTCGAGTCGATCGCGCAGGCCAACCCGCGCCCATGGCACACGGCGCGCGCGCGCAACTTCAAGATCGCCTATCACGCCCATCGCGAGCTGGCCGAGCGTGTGGTGCGCCGCGCGGCCGCGCTATGGCAGACGACGCACGCGCGCTGGCAGGGTCGCGCCGCGGCGGCCAGCGACCTCAGCTGCGAGGTCACGCTCTACAACAGCTATCGCGAGCTCGTCGTGATGACGGGCGGCTCGCCCAAGCTCGGCGAAGCGCACGTTCGACACTCGCGCCTGATGCGCGGACGCATCCTCACCTGTCGCATCAACCTCACCGCCGACGATCACCACCTGCTCGACGCCACGCTGCCGCACGAGATCACGCACATCGTGCTCGGCCAGCTCGTCGGCCGCCGCGTGCCGCTGTGGGCCAACGAAGGCGCGGCGACGCGCGCCGAGCGCGCAGCGCGCCGACACGCGCACCGACGCGCGCTCGTGCGCCGCGCACTCGCCAGCGGCCGCGCCTACGCGCTCGCCGATCTGTTTCGCATCCACATCTATCCGGCGTCGGCGTGGCAACGCCGCGTCTTCTACGCGCAGAGCTTCACTGTCGTCGATCTGCTGCTGCGCCTTGGCGGCCACGCGCGCTTTCTGCGCTTGCTGCGCGCCGCGCACGACAGCGGCTGGTCACGCGCGCTCAGCTCGGTCTACGGGCTCACCTCGCTGCAGCAGCTCGAGCAAGCGCTGCGCGCCGACCTCGCCCGCTAACGCCGGCGCGCCGCTCGCACGTCAGTTTTCTGTGGCCGCGCGCGGCCCAGCATGGCGGACATGTCGGCACACGCGCGCACCGCACGGCGCGATCTGCCCGTAATCGCTGCCCCGTGGCAGCTGGCCCCGCGCGTGCAAATGGCGGCGCGCCAGAACAACCCGCTTACCTCCAGGGAGGACTCTTCCATGCTTCGCAAACGCTGCCGCCTCGCCGCTCTCGTGCTCGCCACCGCCACCGCCTTCGCCTTCGGCGCCTGCGGCTCGGGCACCGCCATCAGCTCCGAGATCATCAACGCCGCCAGCGGCGGCTCGGTCAAGCTCACCGGCACCAACAAGTCCGAGGTCGCGATCCCGGCCCAGAGCCTCGCCGAAGATCTCGAGGTCAAGCTCACGCTCAAAGACATCAGCGCCGATCTGCCGCAGCTCGACGACGCCGTGCGCGTGATGATCATCGAGCCGGCCGGCACCCAGCTGGCCAAGGGCGCGACGATCCGCATCGACCCCGAGCAGGATCTCACCGACAAGACCTACCGCATCTACCGCCTCTACTCCGGCGACGGCGAGACCGGCTGGTCGCCGCTCGATCGCTCCACCATCGTCGACAGCGACGGACGCGTCGAGACGGCCATCGACACCTTCGGAACCTACGCGCTGGTGGTCAAAGCCAAGAAGGCGCCGCAAGGCCCCACCGGGTCGATCAGCGGCACGCTCTTCGAAAACAGCACCGAGCAGCCCATCGCCGCGCAGAAGGTCAAGCTGATGAGCGGCAGCGAGCAAGTGGCGAGCACCGTCTCGGGCGAAAACGGCAGCTTCAGCTTCAGCGATGTGGCCGTCGGCAGCTACCAGGTGGTGGTCGAGCTCTCCAACCAGTGCTTCAGCGGCGAGACCAGCAAAACGGTCAGCGTCGAGGCCGAGAAGACGGCCAACGCCTACTTCGGCTTCGAAGGCATCTGCGACTAGCCCGACGCGGGTCTTTGTTACACTGGCTGCGTGCGGATCCCTTCGCGCGTTATCGCCATCCCGCTCGCGCTGCTTTGCTGCGCAGCCTGCAGCCCAGGCGAGCTTCACGGCCCGTCTGGGCAAGGCGACGCCACCGCGAGCCGTGCTGACTCCGGCGCGCCACTCGACACGGCTGGCGACAGCAACGCTGCCGACGCGGCCGGCGACAGCAAGGCCGGCGACGCGGCGCGCGACAACAGCACGCCACCGAGCGCCGACGCCGCGGTCGACAGCAACACGCCGCCCACCGCGGACAGCTCCGCCGACACCACCACGCCGCCCGCCGCGGACAGCTCCGTCGACACCACCACGCCGCCCGCCGCGGACAGCTCCGTCGACAGCGGCTCGACGACGCGCTTCGCGCTCGACTTCCCCAGCAACGTCAGCGGCGCCGACAAGACGGCCCCCTTCGTCGCGCTGCAGTTCGACGATCCGCACACGCACGGCCTGCCCTTCGCGGGCCCCAACAATGCCGGCGTCACGTACATGTGGCGCGTCAAGCAGCGCGCGCAGACGGGCTACTACGTCACGCTCTGGTGGGCGCAGGGCGACGGCGGCTTCACACCGAGCGCGCAGTACGTCGGCGGCCACCCGTATCCCAAGGTCGCCAACAACACCGGCACGACGCACCGCTGGGAGATCGCGGCCCCCTCCGGCGGCGACTACTTCGACACCCGCGCTGGGTTTCAGACCTCCAAAGACGTCGTCTACGACGTCTGGCGCACGCAGGCGCTGCGCGTCGTGCGCAACAGCAACGGCTCCAAGACCTACACGTTCTACTCCGACCTGCCCTCGCTGGCGCCCATCGACGTGCTCGAGTGGACGTCGGGCACGGGCGGCGACATCGCGAACACGCCGCCGCCCAAACCGAAGATCACCATCGGTGACAGCCCCTGGTATCAGGGCTACCAGCACGAGCGACTGAGCGGCCTCTTCGGCGAGCTGATCATCGAAGCCGCCGCCCGCAGCGAAGCCGAGATCGTCGCCCAAGCGCAGAACCTGCAGCAGCTCACGGCCGCCTTCGCCCAAGCGATCTGGTATTTCAAACCGGGCTGGCGCTCTACCGCTGATCTCACCTGCGAGGCCGGCACCGGCAGAACGCTCTACTGGGCAGACCCCGCCAACACGGCCGGCCTGGGCGCCCTCAAGTAGCCGCGAGGGCACGAGATGTGCCACACACACCGATCACGTCGGCACAAAATGACACATGCCCGCCGGTGATCACGACGACTTACGTCTGGCGCTGCCCTTGCTATCTCGACGCCCATGGCAAGCAGACCCATCGCCCTGATCGCCGTCGCCCTGCTCTTCACCACGGCCTGCACCACGCGCAATCCGCTGCACGCTGGTGACACCGGGCCCGACATACCCGACGGCGAGCCCGCGCCCGATCACGTCGACATCCCCGATCGCCCAGTGCCCGATCTGCCGTGGCCGCCCGATCGACCCGACTGGGGCGTGCCCGACCTCTTGCCGTTCCCCGACCTGAAGCCGCCGGCGCCCGACACGCTGCCACCGCCGCCGCCGCCGACCAAGGGCTGCCTCGCGGTGGCCGGCCTGCCGTGCAAAGTGGACGGCCACTGCTTCGGCAACACGTGTGTCTTCACCGATCCCAACAGCAACGTCGGCGTGTGCGGCTGCGCCTGCACGCCCGACAACCTCTCGACGCCGCTGGTCAACGAAGACAGCTGCCCCGATGTCGCGTCGCTGGCCTGCGCCACCGTGCGCAACGGCGATCGCAAAGGCGGCACCGTCAACGTCTGCATGCGCAAGTGCAAGCCGGCGCTTCACGTGGCCAACCCGTGCCCCAAAGGCACGGCGTGCGATCCACGCACCAACCGCTTCAGCGTCTCGCGCGTCGATCAGGCCTTCTGCGGCGTTCCTGCCTGCCTCAGCGACAACGACTGCCCCGAGCAGACGGGCCAGCAGTGCCTCGTCGGCGCCGGTGGAAGCAACGGCTGTCAGGTCGGCTCGAGCTGTCTGCCCTTCGTCGTCGGCGGCAAGCAAGGTCGCTGCGTCAAGCCAGGCCGCTGCGACAAGACGAGCGGGCTGTGCTTGCCGCGGCTGAGCTCGGGCACGCAGCAAGTCGGCTCGCCCTGCAAGGCCGACCAGGACTGCCCCGCCAACGGCCACTGCGAGCTGCCCGTCGACAACGCCGTGCTGCGCAAGCCCTTCGGCGCGCTGTGCGTCGATGACTCGCAGTGCTGCAGCGGGCGCTGCGACGGCGGCCGCTGCACGCTCGGCCTCTGCGAAGAGCACTCACGCAACGGCTACTGCGTCATCGACGGCTGTCTGTTCCTGCCCGAGTTCAAGTGCTCGGGCGCGTCGACCTGCGTGGCAACCTACGCCGGCGGTCGCTGTCTCGCCACGTGCAACCCCAGCCAAGCCAACAGCTGTCGCGGGCTCGGCAGCGTCGCCGGCGGCGACAAATACGGCGACTACGAGTGTCGCGACTGGAGCCAGCTCAGCCTCAACGGTGTGCCGGTGGCCAACGCGCCCGTGTGCCAGTGGGGTGACGCCGTGCAGTGCAACGGCCAACACATCCTATGGCCTTACAACAACACGGCGCTGACTTGTGCCATCTTCGGCGCGCAGTGTCGCGCGCTCGACGGCTCGCTCGTCACGTCCGCGACGCAGGTAGGTCTATGTCTGGACGCCACCGCATCGGCCGCACCTTGATCCGATAAGCGTCGACGCGACCACCGCCGGTTCGATATCCTCGGCCGTGTACCTGAAGGTGCACGGAGGAGGGATCGCCTGTGGCCAACACCTTGACCGGCCCCGTGGCCTCCGCTTCCGCCGGCAACCGCTCGTATGGCATCGACGACGCCATCGAGCTGATGCGCAAGATGCCGGTGAGCGGCGGCTCGAACAGCGACATGGTCGTCAACGTGGTGCGCACCACGCTCGAGTCGGCCGGCGTCAACGTCGGCTCGGTGCTCGACGACGGCCAGGCCAAGCTCGACCGCATCGCCAAGCGCATCTCGGATCTCCAAGGCGAAGTCGGCGATCTCGAAGGACAGGTGCAGCGATGCCGCGATCGCATCCGCGACCTCGAGGCTGACATCGCCGAGACGACGCTGGTCAAAGAGCGGCTGTTGCTCGCCCAGCAGAGCAACGAAGGCGCCGCCGGCGACGCCAAAGACGAAGACCACGACGACATTCCAGACACACGTGTTTCGCCGATCGACGGCCTGATCAACGAGGAATAGTCATGGGCTTCTTCCGCAAGAAACGTGCAACCGTCGACGAGGTCTCACCCGAGCCGGCGGCCGCCACCCCCGAGCCGGCGCCCGAGCCGGCGCCCAAGCCGCCGCAACGCGCCACGGCCCCGGCGAAGCCACCCGAGCCACCCAAGCCGAGCTACGGCATCGACGACGCCATCGCGCTGATGCGCGACCTGCCCGAAACGGACAACATCGCGCTGGTGGTGCAGGTCATCAAGCGCACCCTCGAGTCGATGCGCGTCGACGTGGCGGCGATCATCGAGGACGGCATCACCAAGCAGCACTCCCTCGAAAACCAGGTCAAGACGCTGCAGCGCGAGATCGCGTCGCTGCTGCAGGAGCTGGCTCAGCGGCGCGAGGAGATCGCGTCGCTGCGCGCCGACCAGGAAGAGACGCACTCGGTGCGCGTGCTGCTGCTCGGCTCGAAGTCGCTGGCCGCGCCCGCGCCGCCGCCGCCGCCGCCGCCGCCAAGCCCCCGAGACGAGAGCGAGCCCAGCGACAGCAAGCAAGTCGATGATGGCTGGAAGGAAGACACCGACGTCCCCGTGACGGTGGACGCCGGTGCCATCGAGCGCGCGCGCTAGCGCGGCTAGCCCGGGGCCTGATTGCCTTTGAAGAGCGTGAACGTCGCCCCCTGCGGGTCGTTGACCACCGAGAAGCGCCCCACCGGGATGTCCGTCGGCGGCACGCAGACCTTGCCGCCCGTCTGCTCGACCTGCTTGGCCTTGGCGTCGACGTCGTCGACCCAGAAGTAGGTCATCCAGTGCGGCGGGACGCCTTCCCACTGCGCGTCCATCTGGATCATGCCGCCGTTGCTGCGGTCGGCGTTCTTGATCATCGTGTACTTCATCTCGCCCATGTCGGCCGTCTCGAGCTGCCAGCCAAAAAGCTCGCTGTAGAACTTCTTCGAGCCGGCGAGATCGCGCGTGGCGAGCTCATTCCAGGCGAAGGCGTTGGCCTCGCTGCAGATGCCAGCGCCGATATGGTTGCCGGCCTGCCACAGCGCCAGCGCGGCGCCGCTCGGGTCCTGGATGAAACACATCGTGCCGGCGTCCATCACCTGCATGGTCGGAAACATCACGCTTCCGCCAAGTGCTTTGGCTTTGGCTTCGGTCGCCGCGCAGTCGGCGACGTTGACGTAGCTGTTCCACATCGGCGGCACGCCGTTCTGCTTCATTTCGGCGTTGGCCTCACCGAGGCCGGCCACGGCCTTGCCCTTGTAGGTGAAGATCGCGTAGGCGGGGCCGTCGGTCTCCTGCTGCGAGGCGTCCCAGCCGAACAGCTTGCAGTACCAGGCCTGAGCTTCTTTCATGTCGTGCGCCATGAGATCGACCCAGCAAAACTCACCAACCGCGTACTCGGTACGTTCGCTCATCGTGTCCTCCTCCTCGATCCGATCACTTGGGTTTGCCGCGCCCGGCGCCGGCACCCTAGCGCGATCCGCGCGGCGAGATCGAGGGGGAACTAGTGGCTAGATGATCGCCGTGTAGCGGAAGGCATCGGCCATCCACGACATCGGGGCGATGTCGTTGGGCCGCAGGCGTACGCGCCGCACCAGCGGCCAGCGCAGCCGCCGCGCGCACTTGTCGACGGCCTTGCGCAGCGCGCCGTCGAGCTGCGCGTCCGCCTCGAGCAGCGCGAGATCGGCGAGGGCCGCCTCGCGCTGGCCCGCGTCGGCGGCGAGGCGCGCGCGCAGGTAGCGGGCCACGCGCGCGCGCTGCGCATCCCACGGATCGGCGAGGATCGCGTCGAGCGCCGCGCGCGCCTCGTCGCGTCGATCGCAGCGGATCGCGTAGAGCGCGTGATGCAGGCGCAGCGCCGGGTCATGTGCGTCGTCGGCGTGCTCGGCGAAGCAGCGCCGCATCAGCGCACACGCCGCGGCGGCGTCGTTTTCGTACTCGAAGCGCTCGCGCGCGCGCTGATAGGCCTGCTCGGCGCCAAGCATCGCGGCGTGGTCGCGGCGCACGACGTCGTTGTCGATGACCTCGTAAGGCGCGTCGGCGAAGGTCTCGACGCACAAGCGGTCGAGCGTCGGCACCTCGACGTACTCGTTCTGCGAGACGGGCGCGCGCCCGTTGGCGACGTAGACGCGCCCGCTCTCGGGCAGCCAAACCGAGCTCGAGACCGTCGTCGAGGCCGAAACGCAGTTGGGCCCGAAGCGCACGCGCCCGCTCTCCGGGTCGTGCTTGTCGCCGAGGATCGCCGCGGCGCGCCGGGCGTCGAGCTTGCCCGCGGCCTCGTCGATGAGCTGCGCGCAGCGCGCCATGCGCGCGTTGGTGTCGGTCTCGATGGTGCGGTTGACGTGCAGCTGGTGCGGCAGCATGCGCTCGCTGCGATAGTGGTTGGTCGTAACGTGCGACTCGCCCTCGCTGTAGACCACGTGCGCGTTTTCGGCGCACAGCTCGAACGTGGCGGCGCGCCGTTCGCGCGTGCTGACGACGTGGAAGTTCCAGCCAGCGGCGGGGGTGGCCTGCTTGATCCAGTACTCGGCCTCGCGCAGCGTGCGCGCCATGCGCAGGATCTGCTGGCCCACCATCAACACCGGCAGCCCTCGCTCCGAGACGTTGGTGGTGGGCACGGTATGGATCGCGAGGTACAGGCCGGCCTCGTTGAGCCCGCCGGTGGCCGCGTTGTGAACCCCCGCGCTGGTGACCGTCATGTAGCGCATGGCGCCGTCGTTGGGCGCGAAGTAGATCACCGTGGGGTGCTTGTCGAAGTAGCCGGTGAGCGGGTAGTCGGTGTTGCGACCGATGATCAGCTCGCCGTTGGCCGTGCGCGCGCCCCACGCGACAAACGAGGTGCACATGTTGGGGTCCGCGCCGCCGATGCGGCCGGCCGTCTTGCCCAAAAGCAGCTGCGCGACCTCGGGGCCGAGCGGCGCGCGAAACACGGTGCGCGCCGGGATGCCGGCGCCCGCCGCGAGACCATAGCCATCGAGCGGCGACTCGTCGCCAACCTGGCGCGCGCGGCGCAGGGCGTGACGCAGCATCGGGTCGGCGAGCGCCGTCTCGCAGTACCAGCGCAGCATGCGCGCCAGCCGCCCCTCGCCGACGCTGTTGACGATGCCGCGCCGCGCCAGCGCGCCGACGGCTTCGAGCGTTCCGCTGGCGATCTCGTCGCGCAGCAGCCGGCCGTGCTGAAACGCCATCTCGTAGCGGTCGCCGGCGAGGCTCAGCACGTTGACGCCGCGCCGGCGCCACAAGCGCGCCGGGCCGAAGGTCGCGCCGCCATCGGCCGTGGGCTCGACGGGCAGCGACTCGAGATGGGCGTAGCGCGCGCGAAGCGGCTCGGGCGTCTCGTAGGGGATGGAGAGGAGCGAAAACAACCCCTTTGTTTTGAACGGTGTGGCCGATTCGTCAACAGGGTCGCGGCCCGATGCGCTAGGACTCGTGCAGGAATAAGTTGGTCGATTGAGGGCGCCGAGGCGCCCGGCTGGCCAGGCGCGAGGAGGAGGCATACTGGTGCGTACGGCGACGACGAGCAACGCAGCCAGGCGGGATGGATCGGCGGCCTCAATGAGCAAGGTATTCCTGCACGAGTCCTTAGCGTTCGACGCGATGATCAAGGCCCTCGCACCGACGGCGATGGCGCTCGCTGCGCTGTTTTGCGGCTGCTCGCCCAAGATCAAGGGCGGCCCCGTGGTCAACGCGCGCCCCACGCTGCGCCTGGCCAAGATCCCCAACGCCAGCTTTCGTGTCTGGGTCATCGTGCGCACGGTGAAGGTCAACGCCTATCCTTACCCGCGCCTCAGCCGCCAGCCGATGGTCCAGTTCAGCGGCGACCTGGCGCGCTTCAAGCGCGGCTGGGGACGGATGGCGCGGCTGGTCTCGCCCACGCGCATCAAAGCCGGCGACACGGCCGACGTCTTCGCCGGCGCGGTGCTTTGGACGCAGACGCTGCGCGTCGCCGACAAGCGCCGCTTCAAGCTGTGGCTGCGCCAGAACCAACACTCGGCGCCTACGCCGGGCCAGCGCAAGCTGCGCCCGGTGCTCGACATCGCCCACGCCGTGGAAGGCGTCTCCGCGGCGCTCGGCACCAAGATCCCGGCACACCAGGCGCTCACCATCAGCGTCTCGGTGCTCAAGGCGCTCGCCGTCGACCCGCTGATCCTCGAGTGGGAGTGTCCTTGGAGCCACATCATGACGCGCGTCAACGACGAGCTAGCGAAGGGCAAACACCCCGACGGCGTCGTCGAGCTCGACACCGAGATCGTGGCCAAGGAACAAAAGAAGGGCCGCCCCACCTCGCGCCTGGCGCTGCGCTTCATCGTGCAGCGCCTGAGCACCTCGGCCGCGGCACAGTGACTGGAGGCGGCACAGTGACCGCGCGCGCGACAACCATGGAGCTACGAGCATGATCTTTCGCCAGCTGTTCGACTCGGTCTCGTCGACGTACACGTACCTGCTCGCCGACCCCACCTCGCACGAGGCCGTGCTCGTCGATCCGGTGTTCGAGCACCACGAGCGCGACTCGGCGCTGCTGCGCGAGCTCGACCTGAAGCTCGCCTACACGCTCGACACGCACGTGCACGCCGACCACGTCAGCGGCGCCTGGTTGATGAAGCACAAGCTCGGCAGCAAGATCGTGCTCTCCGGGCGCTATGGCGCCGACAACGTCGACATGGGCATCGACCACGGCGACGCCGTGCGCTTCGGTGACTACGTCGTCACGGCGCGCGCGACGCCGGGGCACACCGCGGGCTGTCTCTCCTACGTCAGCGGCGACGAGTCGATCGTCTTCACCGGCGACGCGCTACTGATCCGCGGCGCGGGCCGCACCGACTTTCAGGGCGGCGACGGCGCGACGCTCTATCGCTCGATCAAAGAGCAGATCTTCACGCTGCCCGACGCTTGCCTCGTCTATCCGGCGCACGACTACGACGGCCGCACCGTCTCGTCGGTGGGCGAGGAGAAGCGCCACAATCCACGCATCGGCGGCTCGGCGCGCGAGCAAGACTTCGTCGGCTTCATGAACAGCCTCGGCCTCGCGCATCCCAAGAAGATCGCCGTCGCCGTGCCGGCAAACATGCGCTGCGGCGAGCCCGAAGCGGAGATCGACGAAGCCGTCGCCAGCTGGGGCCCGGTGACGCTCAGCTACGCCGCGATCCACCAGATCGATCCCGAGTGGGTGCTCGACCACCGCGACGCCGTGCACTTGCTCGACGTGCGCAAGGCGCACGAGCTGCAGGACGTCACCGGGCAGATCGAGGGCGTTCAGCTCTTGCCGCTCGACGAGCTGCGCGAGCGCCTCGACGAGGTGCCGCGCGACAAGCCCGTCGTCGCCGTCTGTCACGCTGGGTCGCGTTCGGCGCAGGCCACGCGCATCCTGCGCGGCGCCGGCGTCGAAGCGGCCAACTTGGTGGGCGGCATGGTGCGCTGGAACGAGCTCAGCTTTCCTGTCGTGCGCGCGGACGAGAGCTGATCGGAGACACTCAGCTCGTCACGGGCAGATACGCGGGGTCCCACATCGAGTCGGCAACAACGCGCTCGATCTGCTCGTCGCTCGCGTCGCCGACAAGACCGAGCGCGCGCGCGTGGCGAATCACCGCCACTGCGACGCGCTCGCTGCAGCTGCGCAGCTCGTCCACCGGCGGGTAAAGCGCGCCCTGCTCGAGACGCTCGTCGCTGACGCACTCGGCGAGCGCCTCGGCCGCGACGGCGAACACGTCGTCGTCGACGCGCGGTAGCTGCGCGACGATCGCGCCGAGGCCGATGCCGGGGAAGACGAAGCAGTTGTTGGACTGCCCGATGACGTGACGTCGTCCCTCGAGCACGACGTCGGCCGACGGGCTTCCCGTGGCGACCAGCGCGCGGCCCTCGCTCCAGCGCAGCGCCTCGCTGGCCGAGCACTCGGCGCGGCTGCCCGGGTTGGAGAGCGCCATGATCACCGGTCGCTCGACGTGGCGGCTGATCGCTTCGATCATCGACTGCCGAAACGCGCCGGGCGAGCCGGTAGCGCCGATCAGGGCGGTCGGCCGGAAGCGTTCGATCACCTCTTCGGCCGTCTGCTCGCGGCCTGTCAGCCCGTGGTGGGCCAACACCGCGTCGCTGGCAGCGAGCGCCTGCTTGTGGTCTGGCAGCTCGCGCCGGCTCGCGCACAAGAGCCCCCGCCGATCGAGACACAGCTGGGCGCGTTCGATGGCCCGCGCGTCGACGCCGGCGCGGCGCATGGTCGCGCGCATCAAGCGACACGCGCCGCCGCAGGCCTCTCCGGCGCCGATGTAGAGGATGCGCTGCTCGCGCAGCGGGGTGCCGGTGAGGCGTATTGCGGCGAGCTGGCCCGCCACCACCACCGCCGCCGTACCTTGGATGTCGTCGTTGAAGCACGGCAGATCGTCGCGGTACTCGGAGAGCAGTCGATAGGCGTGCTCGGCCGCGAAGTCTTCCCACTGCAGCACCGCGGCGGGAAAGACCTCGCGCACGGCGCCGACAAACGCGGCGATGAACCGATCGTAGCCCTCGCCGCGCAGCCGGCGCCGCCGATAGCCGACGTACTCGGGGTCGGCGAGCAGCTCGGTGTTGTCGGTGCCCACGTCGAGGCTGATCGGCAGCGTCTTCGAGGGGTGGATGCCGGCACCGGCAACGTACAG
This sequence comes from Myxococcales bacterium, assembly GCA_020431405.1. GTDB lineage: Bacteria > Myxococcota_A > Polyangia > JAGQIK01. The sequence goes on along the minus strand of JAGQIK010000166.1, from coordinate 5,299 downwards.
CGCGAGCTTGCCGACGGGGATACCCATGCCCCCGGCGCCCTGATCGCCGAGGCCGAGGATGCGCTCGTTGTCGGTGACAACGATCAGGCGCACGTCGTCGTAGGGGTACTCGCGCAGGCGCGCGGGCAGCTCGTCGATGTCGTCGGGCGTCAGCCAGATGCCGCGCACCTGACGCAGGATGTGACTGTAGCGTCTGCAGGCGTCGCCGACTGTCGGCGTGTAGATGATCGGCATCAGCTCGGCGAGGTGGTCCACCAACACGCGGTAGAACAGGACCTCGTTGCGCGAGAGCAGGCTGATCAGGCCGATGTAGCGCTCGAGGTTGTCGCGCTTGGCGTGTACGTGCTCGAGCTCGAGGCGCACCTGCTGCTCGATGCTGTGCACCGCCGTCGGGAGCATCGCGGCGATGCCGAGCGCGCGCCGCTCCGCCCGCGTGTAGGCGAGGTCCTTGTTGACGGCCGGGTTCTTGAGCACCCATACGCCGCGCTTGCGCGTGCGGATCTCGAGGGGGCCTCGAAGTGGCTGGAGCACGTTTTCGCGCGAACCGGCTTTGTCGCTCATCGTCGCCTCCGTCGCGGTTTTCGAGCAGCCTAGCTCAGCTGTCGTGTGCAGTGACGAAAGCTAACGTATGGCCCGCGCGCCGCCACTCAAGGCCTGCAACGCCGCTTCGAGCAGCGGGTCGGGCGCTGACGAGCGACGCCACAGCGCCGACGCGGGAAACTGCGCGTCCGTGTGGTCGATGCGGTAGGCCTGCGCGCCGGGTGGCGCCACCGTCTCGCTGGAGATGCCACCTACGATCGAAAAGCCGAGGCCCGCTGCCACCAGCGCCGCGATGGACTCGGCGGCGCCGGCGCGCATCCCGATCGGCGGCTCGATGCCGAGAAACTGCAGCGCCTCGAGCTGCAGCTGCGCTTCGAGCGTGCCTTCGTGGTAGGCGATGAAGGGAAGGCCCTCGACCAGCTTGCGGCGAAAGGCGCGGCGCCTCGGTCGCACGGGGCCCGGCACGATCACGTAGGTCGAGATCGTCGTCAGCACCATCGAGGCGAGGTCTTCGGGCACTTGCGGCAAAAACTCGACGACCAGATCGGTCTGGTGCGTGCGCAGCAGCTCCTCGGCGCCACCGTCGAGCTCGTAAAGCTCGACGCGGATGTCCGGCCGCGCGCGCCGCAGCTGCGCCAAGCCGCGCGGCAGCAGCTCGCGGATCAGCAGCGGTGACGAGTGCAGGCGCAGCCGCCCGCCGAAGCTCAGCGATCGGATCGACGCCTCGACCTGCGGCAGCGCGCGCAGAAAGGGCGCCACCAGATCGTGCAGCCGCTGCCCGGCCGCGGTGAGGCGCATCGTATCGTGCCCCACGCGCTCGAACAGCTGCACGCCGAGCTCGTCGGCCAGTCGCCGCACCTGCTGGTGCACGCCGGGCTGCGTGATCGGATAGGGAAAGCGGCGCGCGGCGCGCGAGTAGCTCCCCGTCTCCGCCACCCAGTAGAAGCCGAGCAAACGGTCGAGCTGAATCATTTACCCTTGGTTATAGATCGGCGCCTAGTCGCTGACCAGCCGCGCGAAGGTCATCGCGCCCCCCGGCAGCCCCGGGCTCTGCGGGTGCACGGCCACCGGAAAACCAAAGTGGCCGGCGCACGACAGCGTGCCCTCGGGCGGGTGCTCGGCGACGAGCGCCTCGAGCGCGTCGGCGAAGGCGCCGGCATGCTCGGGTCGGCGCGTGCGGTCGTATGCGATACAGCGCCCGAGCAGCTCCTGCCATGCGAGCTGCCACTTGCGCGTGTAGCCCGTCTCGAGGATATCGATGAAGACGCCCTCGCCCTTGAGCAGGTTGACGCGGCGCGAGTCGCCGCCGCCGATGGGCACGATGTAGTTGGTCTCCTCGCCGAAGGGCACGCCGCGCACCAACGTCGCTGCCATCTTGCCCAGCGAGAACACGTCGGTGTGCGGCTCCACGGGCTGGCCAACGATCTGCTCCGGTGCGGCCCACTCGAAGGTCGCCGCCGTGGCGGGCGAGCCGGCCTTGACGTCGAGGCTGTCGAAAGAGATCGGCCCGTCGGCGGCGAGCAGCACGTTGCCGGGCGCCAGATCGCCGTGCACCAGACCGCGCGCGTGCAGCTTGGCCACGTCGCGCGCTACGGCCACCAGCGCGCGCAGCAGCGAGAGGCGTGGCACCGCGAAGCTGAGGTCGCCGCCATAGGGGCTGTGATGCACGCGCTGGATCGCGGCGTTGTAGCCGGCACGATCGAGCAGCGGCACGCGCCAGCTCTCGCCGCTCGCCGAGAGCTTGGCCTCGACCCCCTCGAGCCCGAGCAGCGACTCGAAGACCAGCGGGCGAAACGGCTCGCGCGGTACGCGCAGCGCGCGGTCGCGCGTGTGCACGCTCGCCGAGAACGTCTGCGCGTCACCGCCGGCGCCGGCGAGCGCGATCATCAGGTGGCGCTTGGCGCGCCGCTCGTCGATCGAGCGCTCCACCGCTTCGACCATCTGCTCGTCCTGCTCGCCGACGGCGAGCGCGCCGACGTTGGTGATCGCGCCGCCGCCGCCCATCGTGTCGACCGGCGGCGCGTGCTGCGGCGGCGGCCCCGACTGCTCGATGATCTGTGACAGCAAGGTCGGCCCCAGCAGGTGCTTCGTCTTGCGGCGGCTGACGTACACGCGCCGCGCGCCGAGACCATCTACGTCGGCCTCGTGTACGCCCATCAGGCCGACGGCGAGATCGTTTTCGATCGCGTGCCGCACGCGCTCGGGCAGCTCGTCGGGATCGGAGAGCTCGAACACGCTCAGCACCGTCTGCATGAGCCGCTGCAGACGGTGCGAGCGGTCCGCGTCGATGAGCCACGCCAGGCCATCGGGCGCGACGCCGAAGCAGACGATGGCCCGCGGCGCGTCGGCGAGCTCGCTGGATGGGCTGACCGAGAAGTACCCACTAGTTTGCGCGGGAATGTGTGCCATGGCGGCAGCTTATCGCGACCGGGCTGGCCGCCGGTTTCTAACTTTCAAACACCCCCGCCGCCGTTTTCGGCTGTGTTTCTGCGGGTCGGCGATGGCCCATGGCCTGCATCGTGGGCAGGGTGATGCTTCGCCTCAGCCATACGCTGCCGCTGCTCGCGGCCCTGCTCGCGGCCATCGCGCCTGCGCCCGCCCTCGCCGACGACGCCAGCTGGTACCGCGCGGACGCGCTGCAGAAGGCGCTCGACCGCGAGACCCGCTCGCGCGCCTACGACGGCAACTCGGTCGACCTGCTGCAGAACGGCGCCGAGAGCTTCCCGCGCCGCGCGCGCAACGTCGACGGCGCCGACGTCACGCTGATCAAGGTCTACAACTTCCGCGACGACCCCGCTGGGCGCGCGCTGGTGGCGCGGCTGGTCAAGCGCCTGCGCGCCGGCAAGCAAGTCATCGTGCAGTTCGACGTCAAGGGCTCGGTGCGCAGCCCGATGGCGCTGTTTCGCATGCTGCGCGGCAAGCAGTCGCCGATCCCGAAGCACCTGCAGCCGATCCTCGATCACGGCGGACTGCTGATCCCGACCAACGCGCCGACCACGCTCGCCGAGGTCAACCCGATCTGGGGCAAGGACCACGAGAAGTACTTCATGACCTGGCGCGCCGGTCGCGCGCTGTCGACCATCATGGGCGGCATGAACATCGGCGACGAGTGGGCCACCGGCGGCACCGACAAGCGCGCCGAGAAGCTGCACGGCGCGCACGGCTTTCGCGACACAGACGTCGAGGTGCACGGCCCGGTCAACCGCGCGATCCTCGCCGAGCTGATGCGCGACGCGCGCTTTCACCTCGACCGCTACGTGGCGCGCTTCGCCGCGCGCGGCGCCAAGAACACCGCCGAGGTCAACGCGCTGGTACAGACGCTGCGCGGGCGGCGCGCGCAGCTGGCCACCGCCACGCGCGCGATCAGCCGCGACGAGCGCGCCTTCGCGCGCCAAGCACAAAACGCCAACATGCGCTTCGTCGCCAACAAGCGCCGGCTCGGCCCGCGTGGCCAGTACATCGAAAAGGCGCTGCGCATGTTGATGAAGGCGGCGCCTAGCGGCTCGGAGATCGCACTCTCCAACGCGTTCTTTTTGCCCACGCCAACCTTCGAGAGAGACCTCAGCGAGGCCGCGCGCGACAAGCGCTTCGAGATGCTGCTCAACGGACGCGACGCCGTCGAGTCAGGTTTCCGCATGGTGGCGCGGCGCGGGCGTGCCGACTACCGGCGCTTGATGTCGGGCAAGCCGGGCGACAAGCGCGGCATCGGCATCACCGAGTGGCACGGAGACGACGGGCGCAAGGTCAGCTCGCTGCACCAGAAGCTGTGGTCGTTCGGCAAGAGCGAGCACGCGCCGTTCGGTATCGGCTCGTCGAACCTCGACTACCACAGCCTGCGACGCAACTCGGAAGGCCTGCTGTTGATCCAGGCGCCGCAGACCAAGCGCGCCTTCGACCACATGCTGCAGCGCGACTTTCGCGCCCCCAAGAACGAGCGCCTGCAGCGCGATCGCATGCCGCGGCGGATCAAGTCGCTGTTCATCAAAGCGACCTCGCTGCCGCGCTCGTGGCTGTAGCCTCACCGAGCTGACAGCTGTCCTGATCCTGATAGCTGTCTGCGCACCTTTCGATCTTCCCGCACATCGCAGCGCGTAGCGCTGGCCGGGGCGAATTGATCCGCTCGCGGCGAGCCGCTCGGCGTGATCGATGCGAAGTGACACGAAAAGGCCTCTCGAGGCGTGGTTTCGAGCGCAGTTTTCCGCGGCACGACGCTTGCCTCGGATCTCTCGGGGGCACACCATGCAGGCTAGAATTCGCACCAGCTCGGTGCTGCTGCTGTGCAGTGATCGCAACGCGTGTGCGGCACTGATCCATCGGCTGCAGGACGACGGCCACGTCGTAGCGGTCGCCGAATCCATCGAGGAGGCCGAGGAGGCGCTCGAGCAGTCCGTCGATCTGTTGATCGTCGACGGGCTCGACCACCCCGAAGGCGACGGGCCCACGCTGCTCGACCGTCTGCCTTCGCGCCTCGACGCGCCCGCGATCCTGCTCACCCCCGATCATCAGGGCACCGAGGTGGCGCGCGCGCTGCGCCACGGCGCCGCGTGTGCCCTCGACTCTCCCGTCGATGTCGACGCGCTCGCGTTGACCGTGCTGCGCACGCTCGAGACGGACCGCCAACGCCGCGTCGCGCGCGCCTACCAGCAACAGCTCGCCACCAACCTCGCCGAGCTGGTCGGCAGCTCACCCGCCATGCAGCAGGTGCGCGCGCTGGTCGACCGCGTGGCCGCCTCCCCCACGCGCGCCGTGCTGCTCTGCG
>JAGQIK010000165.1 GCA_020431405.1 Myxococcales bacterium | reverse complement strand
CCGGGCTCGAGCAGACGCTCTATGACTTTGTCTCTGAATGCCTTGGAGTATGTTCGTCGCACCAAGTGCGCTCCCCCGCCCATCGTGCGTCGCAGAAGACGCGCCAACTACCCTGGCACAGGGGGCCCTGCCCATCTCATTGAACACAAAGACTTCGATTGTCCTAGCGCCAACGGCCGAGTTGCAGAACATACCTCCCAACCTCTGGCAAGTCGCGGGAGAGTGCCTCGGAACGACGCATCCAGTCGCTACCGTCCCCTCGCTGAGCTGGTTGCTACGGCAACAGGATCGTCAGCAGCTGCGCTCTGGCTCTCGCAAGTGTTGGCTGCCAATGAGCGCCGACCCGCTAGGCGCCCTGACGCGACTTGGCGGCGACCTCAGAGAATCGCTCGCTGAAGCGGCGGTCGATCTGATCACTTCACGGATGCCCGACAACTGCATGCGAGGAGCCGACCTCTGCATCGTATGTGCGCACGGGGGACTACACGAGGGGCAGTCTTGGTTCCGCGTCATCGCGGACGAGGACGCAACTTACTTGTCAGGGAGCGAGCTCGCTAGCTTCCTGACAGGCTGCGGCATCGTGGTCCTGTTCGTGTGCAGCGGGGGCCGACTCGACCGGCACCCTTTCACTGCGGCAAGTGTCGGGCTGCCCAAGCTACTACTTGATCGTGGGTGTCGCACGATCGTGGCGTCGCCTTGGCCGCTAGACGTTGCTGTTCCGGGGCTATGGCTGCCGTCGTTTCTGAAGTCGCTCTCAGCTGGTGGAACCACTACCAACGCGGTCTTCGATGGCAACCAGGCCGTTGCCGCTACGGCACGCGTGCATCCGGCCTTGTGCCTCGCCATGAACGTCTACGGCGACCCGTTCTCAACGCTCACGCCGCCGCCGTGAGGACCAGAATGCTTGTCGCCTGCAGCTTCGGCTTGTGCCACTCGAGTGCGCTTGCTTCCCTGACTCAATCCCTGATTTCTCGTGACGAAACGTGACGGCTCGTGACGTGTGGTTACGGTTAGCGAGCGAAGAAGACTCAGATTCGATAGCAACTCTGCGCCCCTCGAAGACCTTGCCAAGGTCGACGTCGCGAGTTCAAATCTCGTCTCCCGCTCTAAAGCCCAGGCCTAACAGCCTGGGCTTTTTCTTTGGGCGCGTGACGACATTCGTTCGAGCTGCGCGGCGCCGGCGCTGGCGCTATGCGAGCGCGTTCTCGAGGCCGGAGTCCATCGCGAATAGGCAGGTGGAGCCCGAGAGGCCGACGAGGTCTTCGGCGTGGGCGACGTCGAAGCGGGGGGACATGCCGAGGATGTCGATGTCCGACTGGGGCGCCGAGCGCATCGCCGCCGCGAGCGAGCCGACGAGCGTGACGGTGTTGGCGCCGCGCGGGATGCGGCACAGGTCGCGAAGCTCGTCGAGATAGGCTCGCGCGCGGGCGCTGTCCGCTTCGGAGGAGACGGCGCAGATCAGGTTGAGCTCGCACTGCCAGGCGCGCGCGAGGCGGTAGGCGCAGAGGATCGCGAGGTTGGCGCCGCTCGACGGCAGCGCGTGCGCGACATCGTCGCCGTTGGACGGCGCGCGAAGCCACAGGTTGATCACCGCCTGCCGACCGAGGCCCGCCTTGCTGTGCATCGCGCAGAGCAGGACGCTGACCTTCAGTCGGCGCGCTTCGGCGAGCACCCGCAGCAGCTCCTGGCGCGACTGCTCGCCTTCGTTGAGGCTCAGAAAGAGCACGTTGGGGCGAAAGAACGCGCTGCGCAGCGCCTGCAGCCCGGCGACGACGCCGGTGGGGTAGTCCGTCGAGTCGAGCACCGACCACGTAGTAAACACGCGCTTGCGGAGCGCGCGCCCGAGGCTCTCTATCTGCGGCGTGAGCCCTACGACCGTTTGCTGGTTGGCGATGCCGAGCAGCTTGACGCTGCCCGCCGGCGTGCAGAGGTCCGACAAGAGGTGAAACTCGCCGCGAAGCTCGGCGCTGTCGACGACGGGCACGAGGAAGCTCGGCTTCCAGGCGCGCGCCGTGCGCAGGCCGAGCTCGGTGACCTTGCTCGCCGCCCACTCGGCGAACGCGGCGAAGATGCCGCTGCGCACGTCGTCGTCGGGCCGTCCGATGCGGCGCTTCATGATCCAGATGTAGAGCGCGACCACCGAAGCCCACGCCACGAGGCTGAAGCTCGGATTGACGATGAACATCGCGAACAGGCAGCCCGCCGTGCCGAGCAGCGGCACGACGCGCGGCAACCGCAGCGTCGGGCGGAACGAGACCAAGCCGAGGCTCGACTCGACGAGCATCACGACGTTGATCACGGCGTAGGTGATGAGAAAGAACATCGAGATCAACGGCGCGATGGCGTTGAGGTCGCGCGCCATCAGCGCGGCGATCACCAGCGCTCCCGTGAGCAGCATGCCGCGTCTCGGCTCGCCCGCAGACGAGACGTGCGCCAGCGCTGCGCCGCCGGGAATGACCCCGTCGCGCGCGAGCGCGAGCAGGATGCGCGGCGCGCCGACCAGCGACGACAGCGCCGACGAGAACGTCGCGCCGAGCAGCCCAGCGAGCACCAGCGGCGCGTACAGTGAATGGTCGACCATCGCGGTGTAGTTGGTGACGAGCTCTTTGGCCGGCGCGGCGCGCGAAGACCACAGCGCCAGCGCCGCGTAGACCACCGTGCTGACGCCGATCGCCGACAGCGTGCCCGCCGGGATGCTGCGCCGCGGATCGCGCAGCTCGCCGCTCATGTTGGCGCCCGCCAAGATGCCCGTGGCGGCCGGAAAGAACACCGCGAACACGGACCAGAAGCTCGGTCCACCCGCCGCGTCGAACCGCCCCCACAGCACGACGTTGCCGCCGCCGCGCCAGACGTCGACATTGCCCAGCACGGCCACCAGCGAGATCGCGATCACCGCCATCACGCCGTACTGGATGCGAAAGGCGAGACCGGCGCTGATGTAAGCGATCGCGAACACCACGGCAAACACCGCCAGGTCGACGATCAGCGCCGGGTGCTTGGGGAACAACCACAGCCAGCCCTCGCGAAAGCCGACGATGTACATCGCGACGGCGAGTGCCTGCGAGATGTAGAGCGGCACGCCCACGCTGCCGGCGACCTCGAGGCCGAGCGAGCGCGCGATGATCGCGTAAGGGCCGCCGGCGCCGAGCCGCGTGTTGGTGGCGATGGACGAGAGCGACAGGCCGGTGGTGAGCGTGATGCTGACGGCGAGCCCGACGACGAGCAGGCCGCCCAATAGGCCGCCGTGGCCGACAACCCAAGGCAGACGCAGATACATGATCACGCCGAGGATCGTCAGCAGCGTTGGCGTGAACACACCGGTGAACGTGCCGTAGGTGCGCGATGCGGCAGGCGTCGGGGGCTCGCGCGGCTCGTCGGGCGCCATCGTTCACCCCGCATTAGAAACGCCACGGGCGACCACTCCGCGGCTAGCGAATGGTGTTCGACTCGAATGTCGGCATCGGATCGACACCCGTCAACCCAGCGTGCCAGCCTGGCCCGCGCGCGAAGTCGCGTCGTAGCGATGCGAACCGGTGCAAGCCTACTCGACGGTCACATTCGCATCGGTGGGCAGCACCGAGCGCAGGTAGTGGCAGTGTCGCGCGCGCTCCGTCGCGTCGGCGGCGAACGTCGCCTGCAGGAACGCGAGGGCCGCGCGGCGTGCGATGGCGAGCTGCTTTTCGGCGTCGATGGCCGGCTTGTTGATGTTGTCGCCTTCGCAGGGCAGCTTCACCTTTTGGCCGGGCGCGGGGACGATGATGCCATCCTCGGCGCCGCCGACGCGCTTGAAGAACCCCTCGTCGAGGCTGCTGGCCTGCGCGCCGAGCCGCTGCGCAACGACGCCACAGCCGAGCGCGTCCGGGTTGTTCGGATTGGAGCCCTTGGGCGCGACGAGCTTGCCCAGGGCGTCGAAGAGAAACTGCGGGTCGAGCGACGAAAAGCCCGCGTGCGAGCCGGCGCGCACGCTGACCAACGTGACGTTGGGCCGCTGTCGATCGAGGCTGGTGCGCGCGTTGAGCTGATAGTCGACGAAGGCGTCGATATCTCCGTGCAGCACCAGCAGCGGCAACGGCCGGCGCTGGTAGTAGTCGGCGGCGAACAGCGCCGACGGCGCGGCGAACGCCACGGCAGCGCGGATGCGCGGATCACCGAGCCGGCGATGATAGGCCGCGAGCAACGTGGTCAGGCCGCCGAGCGAGAGCCCAGCCGCCGCGATGCGCTGCGCATCCACCGCGCCGGCGAAGACGTCGCCCGAGGCAGCCGACTTGGCGAGCATCTGATCGATGACGGTCTTCACGTCGCCCGGTTGCTCGACCACGTCGCGGATCGTGGCGCCGCCCGGCGCGAGCAGGTTCGAGAGCGGAAACGTCGGCGCGGCGACGATGAAGCCGTGCGACGCGAGGTGGCTCGCGAGATCGCTGGCCTCGAGGTTCGACGACGAGTAGCCGTGGCTATAGACCACCAGCGGAAAGGGCCCGCCCGTCTTGGCGATGTCGGCGCGAACCTGCCACCACTGCTTCTTCTGCGCTGGGTAGTAGACGAGCGTCGACAGCCGACGCTCGGCGGCGCCACCGTAGCTGCCGTTGGCCGGCGTGCGGCGCGCGGTGTCGACGAACGTCAGCTGCATGCGACCCACTGGATAGGAGCCCGGCGCCGCGAGCGCGTCGTGAGTGAGCGGATCGGCGACCGCACCGAAGGTGCAGCGCAGGTCAGCGGCGGCGCCTGGCGCGGCGGCGTCGTTGGCGGGTGGGCTCGCGGTGTCTGGAGCCGATGTCGGCGGCTCTGATGGCGCTCTGCCCGGATCGGGCTTCGAGCCCGCCCCGCAGGCGGACAGCGCGACGAACGCGACAAACAATGCTCCTCCGACTCTCCAGGTCATCTGACCCCCCTTGTTGCTTGGCGCGAGGGTCAGCAACTCGGGTGCCAGCGGCTTCGCTTCCCGGGCGGACCTGCAAGTTATTGTTATTTAATGCCAGGACGTCGACCGCATAGGCCTGCTGACCTCACACTTGACGAGTGTCTAGGTCCGACCGGCCTCGACGCCACGGCGCTACGGGATCAGCCCCACGAGCGTCTCGGTGGCGTCGTCGATGGGCGAGAGCGGTGTCGCAGGCGAGCCTGCCTGCGCGATGGGCGCGAGCATCAGACTGCGGTCGCTGCCCGACAGCCGCTGGTAGATCGCGCTGCGGCCGTCGACGGTGACGCCTTGCAGCGTGCCGACCCGTTGCGATGACGCCGTGATCGCGACCAGCGCTGCGGCGTCGGCGCCCGACACGCGCGCTGCGTAGAGCGTCTCGTCGTGGTGAAGGACCAGCACGCGACCGCCGTCTGCCCAGCGCGCAGCGTGCACCGCGCCCGCCGGGAGCTCGGGCGTGAGCGCGCGCGCGGCGAAGCTGCCATCGAGCGCGACGAGGTGCGCGGCGCCGTCGGCGAGCACGGCCCACGCGCCGCCGCCCGACGCGGCCGGCGAGAGCGGTAGACCCGAAAGCAGGCTCACGCCGTACGACGTCGAGGCCGCGAGCAGCTTGGTGGGCGCGCTGGCGCGCGAGCCATCGACACGCGCGGCGTACAGCCCATCCGGTCCGCGCACGAGGGCCAGCTCCTCGCTGGCGTCGAAGACCGGCGCGCGTTTCGAGCTGGGCGCAGCGAGCTCGGGCGTGTCGAGCAGCAGGTAGCCGTCGGGCGCGATGGGCACGTAGGCGGCGGCGTTGGCGCCCGACAGGCGCGCCGTGAGCACCGTGCGCGGGTGCGGCACCGCCGTATCGAGCGTAGCGAGCGTCAGCAGCACGCGACCGCGACGTGGCGCCACGTCGAGCGCGTACACGCCCGGCTCGCTGGCAACAAACGTCGGCGTTGCTGCCTGCGATCCGTCGAGCGCGGCGGCGATCACGCGCTGGTCGTCGGCGGCGATGATGCGCTTGCCGGCGAGGTCGAAGGCGATGGCGTGCGGCGTGATGTTGTCGATGACCCGCACGGGCGCAGCCCCATCGAGCGTGCTGACGTAGAGCGCGCTCGCGCTGGTAAACGCCAGCGATACGCCGTCTGGCGCGACGAGCACACGCGTCGCGTTGGCCGCGAGCACTTGCGCGCTGCCCGGCGCGCTGCCGTCGAGCGCGTACGCCGCGAGTGATCGCGCACCCGCCGGCGCACCGCGCGCGTGCAGCACCAGGCGAGCCGCCGTCGCGGTCACCAGCGTGTCGGCGCCGCCCGCGCCGTGCGGGGTGACCTGCCGTGGCGCATCGCGATCACCGCCGTCGACACGCACGACGAACCACGCGTCCTCGTCACCGGCGACATGGTAGGCGACGCGATCGCCGACGAGGCGTGCCGCGTCGATGCTCGCGCGGTGCCACGGCGTCAGCCGCGCAGGCGCCGCACGCTCGACCGTACGAAAGAGCGCCGCCGTGGCGAAGCCGAAGTCGAAGTGCACGACGCCGCTCGGCAGCAGCTCGACGTGGCCGCCACGAAAGAGACGCTCGGCCGCGCCACCGGCCTGCGCCACGCGGAACGTCGCCCAGGCGCCGTCTTGATCGTGCGCGTTGAACAGCACGATGCCGCCGCCTGCCGGGCTCGAGCGAATGCTCGACGGACAGCCCTGCTGTGACGCGGGCCCGCGAAACAGCACCGCGGGCTGGGCCGTGGCATCGGCGGGGCGATCGATACGCAGCAACGTGCGGTCGGCGTTTCGACACGCCAGCAGCGCGCGCCCGTCGGCGCTGAAGGCGGATAGATAGGGCTGCGCTTGCAGCGGCGCGCTCGCGGCGCGCGGCACGGGCAGCGCCCCCGCCGCGAGGGACACCTCGTAGACGCGCCAGGTCGAGCCGCCCTGCTCGCGCGCCACGTAGGCGGCAAACATCCCGTCGGGCGACATGATCGCCTGCAAGCGGTCGAAGGGCCCCGCGAGCACGTCGGGCTGATCGGCGCTGGCGCCGGCTGTGTCGACCAGTGCGATGGAGCGCGGCCAGTTGGCGCCCTGCGCGAGGGTCACGACGAGCTGCGTCTCGCCGGCGGCGACACCGACGAGCGCGGCGTAGCGGTCGCTCGGCGTCAGGCGCACGCGCTGTCCACCTGCCGCCGGGATCGCCCACAGCGCGCCCCCCAGCGAAGCCACCAGGCGCGCGCCGCCGAGCACGGCCTGAACGCGGTGCTGCGTGCCCGGGTCCGCGCTGCTCGTCAGCGCGAGGCCGGTGCCGCTGCCGTCGCGGCCGTCGAGGCGCACGGCGTGGATCGTCGCCGCCGTCTGCGAGGCGGGCGTCTGGACGTCGATCTCGAAGACGGCGCGCGCCGCGGCACTGGCCCAGCGCGGTCTTTCGAGCTGCGCCGGCTGCGCGACGGTGGCGAGCAGGCGCGGCGCGGCCGCATCGGCGCCGTCGAGGCGCGCTCGGTAGAGGGCGTGCTGTTGATCGACGTAGAGCAGCTCGCGCCCTCCGGGCGAGAGCACGACGCTGTCGATATATCCCCCGCTGGCAACGCGCACCGGCGCTGCCGCCGTCGAGCCATCGGTGGAGAGCGCGAACAGGTGCGTGCGCTTGTCTCGGCCCGTGAAGCGCGCGACCACGCGTGTGCCGTCGGGTGTCGCCGCCATGAAGCGCAGCTCGCCCTCGCCCAATCCGTAGCCGCTTCCGCGCTCGGGACCGATGAGGCGCTGGCTGCCCGCAGGCGCCACGGCTGCAAGGAACGACGGCCGCTCCAGCCCAGCCGTCGCGACAAAGATCGCGCCGCCGATGGCTCCCGCGCTGCCGTCGGGCGCGAAGCCGTCAGCCGACGGCTGGCCGCTGTCATCCGCGCCGGCATCTGCCGAGCTGGCAGGACGACCCGGGCAGCCACTCCAGAGCAGCACGCCGCCTACGGCGACGAGCGCCAACGCCAACACCCTGAGCTTGCTCATGCGCGCGCGGGCCTGCATTGGCCATGCCCGGCGGGCGCAGCGTTAGCGCCGCGAAATGGCAGCCTGCCGCGCGCGCGTCGCGTCGTGCGCTCTCAGAATCCTGAGACACGCCGGACGCGCGCGTCGCATCAAGCGCCAGGCGGGGAGATCACATTCCCGAGCCGGAGCCCGTGCCCGTGCCTGTGCCGGTGCCGGTGCCCGTACCAGTGCCGGTGCCGGTGCCGGTGCCGGTACCCGTGCCCGTGCCGCCGCTGTCGCCGCCGCCCGCGTCGGCGCTCGTCCCGCCGTCGTCTTTGCCCGTGCCCGCGTCGGCAGGCTTGAGGTTGTCGCAAGCCTTCTGGTCGAGGCCCGCCACGCAGACCTTGTCGAGCTTGCCGTCGCCGTCCTGGTCGTGATCGCAGCAGACCTGCCCGGCGAGACAAGGGTGCTCGCCGCACTGCGGTCCGAGCGGCTTGCACTTGCTCTGATCGGTGGGATCGACGGCGCTTCCGGGCGGACAGCAGCCGGCCACAGCACCATTGGTCGTGCAGGTCGTGCCCGGATTGCAGCACGCCGTGCGCGGATACGGCAGGCTCGGATTGTTCTCGCCGTTGACGCAAGCGTACTGCGGTGCGCGGCAGCGCGAGCGCGTCGGCGGACGGATGCAGCGATAGCTGTAGCCGTTGCCGCCGTGCGTGATGCTGCACTGCGTGCCGGCGGGACAGCATCCGAGCTGCCCCTGCGGCGTCGCGCACTCCACGCGTCCTTCGTCGCAGCGGCTGATGCAGCGGCTGTTTTCGGCGTCGCAGCCCTGCGTGCGGAAACAGCAGGTGCTGCCGCACGAATAGGTCAGCTCGCCGCAGCGCTCGCCCGACGACTTGCAGCTGCGGCCGTCAGCGGCGCAGTCGGCGCGCGCGCGGCAGCAGACGGCCTGATCACCGAGCACGCCGCACTTGGTCAGCTCCTGCGGGCATCCCGGCTCGTCGTCGCCCGCGTCGGCGCCAGCGTCGGGTGTCTGGGTCGTGCTTTGCGTGCCGCCGTCGGCGCCGGCGGCGGCCGTTCGCCTGGGCTGCTCGCCGCCCGGGCCGCTGCTGCCGACCTGGCCGACGCCGCAGGCGTAGATGAAAACCGCACAACTAATGAAGAGCGCACAGCTCCGCAGGGCCTCGTGTTTCACAACGCCTCCGTACCGGTTCTGGCAAACCGGCTGCACATGTCTGAGGGGTACCTACATGTATACGGAGCACACGGGCCGGACCTGCTGGCGAAAAACTCATTCCGCCGCGGACGACCGCCTCAGCGCTTGGCTAACAAGTCGCGCAGCGCCTGCAGCAGATCGATGGTCGAGATAATGCCGACCACCCGCCGCTCGCCGTCGACCACGGGCAGCGCGCCGAAGCGGTCGGCGATGAGCACGTCCAGCGCGCGCTCGACGGGATCGGAGGCGGCGACCACCTCTGGGTTGCCCGTCATCGCCTCGTGCACCTTGACCGAGTTGTCGAGCACGTAGGGGCGCGCGAGGTTCGGGTCGTCGACCCACTTGGGTCGCCGAATGTCGCGCTCGCTGATCACGCCGACGATGCGCTCTTGGTCGTCGAGCACCGGCATGTGGCGCACGTTGCGCTCGCGCATGCGCTCCATGGTTTGATACAGGCCGTCTTCGAGGTTCGCGCAGACCACGTCGGTGGTCATGTGATCGGCGATCTTCATCGGCACCTCCGCTCGCGTCGTTTACCACACCGCGCCCGCGACGGAAGGCAAATGCCCGACTAACAATCCGTCCAGTTCCGGTACCATATCGCCATGACCCGTCCCAGCTCGACCGCGCACGCGTCGCGCCCCAGCGACGCGACCGCGCCGCCGCTCGCCATCGGCAGCACGTTGCCGCCGGTGGTGCTGCTGCGAGGCGCGGGCGATCTCGGAAGCGGTGTCGCCGTGGCGCTCGCGCAGGCCGGCGTGCCGCTGGTGATCGTCGATCTGCCGCGGCCGACGGGGTTGCGTCTGACGGCATCGCTATCGGCTGCAGCGCTCTCGGGCGAGGCGAAGGTGGCGGGTGTAACGGCGACGCGCTGCGAGAGCGAGCCCGAGCTGCTCGCCGCGATGGCGCGCGGACACGTGCCGCTGTGGACCGCTGACGAGCACGCGCTGCGAGCACGCGTGCAGCTGCGCGCGCTCGTCGACGCGCGCATGCGCGGGCTCACCGACCGCCGCGTCAGCCGCGACGACGCACCCGTGGTGATCGCCCTCGGCCCGGGCCACTGCGCCGGCGTGCACTGTCACTACGTCATCGAGACCAACCGCGGGCCCGACCTCGGCCGCGTGATCAAGCGCGGGCCGCCAGAACGCCATACCGGCTTGCCTGGGCTCGTGGCGGGCGAGCGCGCGCGGCGACTGGTGCGCGCGCCGCTCGGCGGTCGCGTGCGTCGTCGCGCGCAGATCGGCGACCGCGTGGCCGCCGGCGAGGTCGTCGCCGAGGTCGACGGAGCGCCCGCGCTGGCCGCCATCGACGGTATGGTGCGCGGGCTCAAGCTCGACGGCATCGTCGTCGCGCGAGGCGACAAGATCGGTGATATCGACCCACGTTGCGACCGCAGCTTGCTCGCCATGCCGAGCGACAAGTCCGAGCGTATCGGACAAGCCGTCTTGAACGCGCTGCGCGCCGCCGAGGCAGAAGCGAACGCGCTCGAGCACGAGAGTGTGGAGAACACATGTACCTAGACCTCGAAGACTACAAGCGCCCGGCAACGGTCGAGCAGTGCATCGACCTGCTCGGCGGCAAGGGCAGCAGCGCCATCGCTGGCGGCACCTACCTCAACGTGAGGGACCACGAGCGGGTCGCCCGCCTGGTGGACCTGCAAGCGCTGCCGCTGCGCGGTATCGAGCGCGTGGGCGACGCCGTCAAGGTTGGCGCGCTGGTCACGCTCAGCGAGCTTGTCGATGCGGCGGGTGAGCTCGGCCCAGGCCTCGGTGCGCTGGTCGAAGCGGCGCGCGGCGAGCGCAACCTCTGCACGCGCAACCGCTCGACGGTAGGCGGGCGCCTCGGTCGCCGGCGCGGAGACGCGCGCGTGGCGACGGCGCTGGCGGCGCTCGACGCCAAGCTCGAGCTCCTCGCAGCCGACGGCACCCGCACGCACGTCGGCGTCACCGAGTACCTCACGGCCGCCGCCGCCCCGCACCTCGTGCTCGGCGTGTCGCTGCGCGCCGACACGCGCGCCTCGCGTTACGCGTCATTCGCGCCGACGGTGATGGAGTCGCCGGTGGCCGACGCCGCGCTCGCCATCGCGGCCGATGGCACGTGGCGGCTCGCCAGCGGCGGCCACGGCCCGCACGGACGCGGTGTCGTCGTGCTCGCCAAGGCCTCCGCGCTCGCCGGCGACGCGCACGCCGACGACTGGCGCGCGCGCTTCGATGCCGCTGCCCTCGACGAGCTGCCCAGCTTCGCCGACGACCGCGGCAGCGCCGAGTATCGGCGCGATCTTTCGGTGACCCTCGCCGCGCGGCTCGTCGCCGCGGCGAGCAACGGTGCGACCCCCAGCGGAGGTGCGCGATGATCCGCTTCGAGGCGATGGTCAACGGAGAGCAGCTGATCGCCGAGATCGAGCCCCACGAGGCGCTCACCGAGGTGCTGCGGCGCTGCGGCCTTTACGGCACCAAGCGCGGCTGCGAGAGCGGCGACTGCGGCACCTGCGCGGTGCTCGTCGACGGCACGCTCGTCGCGTCATGCACGCTGCTGGCAGTGCAAGCCAACGGCCACGAGATCACCACCATCGAGGGGCTCGCACGCGGGCGCGAGCCATCGGCGGTGCAGCAGGCCTACATCGACACCGGCGCCGTGCAGTGCGGCTTCTGCACGCCGGGCATGGTGATGGCCACGCACGCGCTGCTTTCGCGCAACCCCGATCCCACCGAGGCCGACGCGCGCCAGGCGCTTGCCGGTCATCTCTGCCGCTGCACCGGCTACATCAAGCCCATCGACGCCGTGATGGCCGCCGCCGCGCTGGTGCGCGCCGAGAAGGAGGCCGCTGGTGAGTAAGAAGGACATCATCGACCTGAACAAGGCGCAGCAGATCCCCAAGAGCGGCTCGGGCACAGACCCTGACTTCGACACGGGCGACGGCTCGATGAAGGCCTACGAGCGCTTTCGCGTGGTCAACAAGAGCGAGCGCCGCGTCGACGCCACCAAGCTGGCGCTGGGGCGCGGCACGTTCACCGACGACGAGTCGCCGCCCGGAACGCTGACGGTCAAGATGCTGTGGAGCCCGCACGCCCACGCGCGCATCACGCGCATCGACACCAGCGAAGCCGAATCGATGCCCGGCGTCGCGTGCGTGCTGCACTACGGCAACGTCAAGGCGATCCCGCACACCACAGCCGGCCAGGGTTTCCCCGAGCCGTCGGCCTACGACATGCTGTGCTTCGATCAGAAGGTGCGCTTCGTCGGCGACCGCGTCTGCGCCGTCGCCGCCGAGACCGAGCTTCAGGCCGCGCGCGCGCTCGAGAAGATCAAGGTCGAGTACGAGGTGCTCGAGCCGGTCTTCGACGCCGAGCAGGCGCTGGCGCCTGGCGCGCCGATCCTGCACGAAGCGCCCGACCCGCAGGGCATCGCCGACACGTCGAAGAACCTCGCCGCGCACCTCGCCGCCGACATCGGCGACGTCGAGCAGGGCTTCGCCGAGTCAGACGTGGTGCACGAGGGCGAATACGAGGTCTGCTATCAGCAGCAGTCGCCCATCGAGCCGCACGTGGCGCTGACCTATCTCGATGAAAACGACCGGCTCAACGTGCGCGTAGCTACGCAGGTGCCGTTTCACTCGCGGCGAATCCTGGCGCAGGTGCTCGAGATCCCCGTCTCGCGGATCCGCGTGATCAAGCCGCGCATCGGCGGCGGCTTCGGCTCCAAGCAGGAGATCCTCGTCGAGGACGTGCCCGCGCTGGTCACGCTGCGTACGGGGCGCCCGGCGCGCTGGTGCTACACGCGCACCGAAGAGCTCGTCTCGGCGCGCACGCGCCACCCGGCGATCGTGCGCATGCGCACCGGCGCCAAGAAGGACGGCACGCTGGTAGCGATGGAGATGATCGCCATCGGCAACTCCGGCGCCTACGGTGCCCACGCGCTGACGGTGTTTTCGTGCACGGGCGGCAAGGCGCTGCCGCTCTATCGCTGCGAGCACTACAAGTTCGACGCGCGCGTCGCGTACACGAACCTGCCTATCGGCGGCGCCTTCCGCGGCTACGGCGGCCCGCAAGGCTTCTTTCCGCTCGAAGTGCACATGGACGAGCTGGCCGAGAAGCTCGCCATGGACCCGATGGCGCTGCGCCGCAAGAACATGCTGCGCCCGCGCGATGAAAACCCGCTCGCCGTCGCCCTCGGCGAGGGCAAAGAAGGCTATCCGCAGATCATCCGCAGCTGCGGCCTCGAACAGTGCGTCGAGGCCGGCATGAAGGCCATCGGCTGGGAGCGCCGCGGCAGCTTCGACAACAGCGGGCCCAAGAAGCGCGGCATCGGCGGCGTGTGTCTGATGCACGGCTCGGGCATCCCCGGCATCGACATGGCCGCCGCGCTGATCAAGCTCAACGACGACGGCTCGTTCAACCTGCTGGTGGGCGCCACCGACATCGGCACCGGCTCGGACACGATCCTGAGCCAGATCGCCGCCGAGGCGCTGTCGGTCTCCCTCGACGACATCGTGATCTACTCGTCGGACACCGACATGACACCCTTCGACACCGGCGCCTACGCCTCGAGCACGACGTACATCTCGGGCACGTCGGTCAAGAAGGCTGCCGACAGCGTCGTCGAGCAGCTGATCGCCGCCGCCGCCAAGATCTGGGAGATCCCCAGCGACGGCCTGCGCGCCGAGAACAAGGCCGTACACGCGCCCGACGGGCGCTCGCTGAGCTACGGCGACATCTGCCGCTCGACGTTCTACAGCCACAACCAGCACCAGATCATGGACCACGCCAGCCACGTCTCGTACGAGTGCCCGCCGCCGTTTTCGGCGCACTTCTGCGAGGTGGAGGTCGACGTGCAGACCGGCGGCGTGAAGATCATCAAGTACGTCGCCGCCGTCGACTGCGGCGTGGCGATCAACCCCACCGCCTGCGAGGGACAGACCGAGGGCGGCGCCAGCATCGCCATGGGCTGGGCGCTCGCCGAGGGCTTCCGCTTCGACGAGCGCGGCAAGCTGATCAACGACGACTTCTCGAGCTACAAGATCTTCAGCGCGCTCGACATGCCCGACTTCGAGACCATCATCGTGCCGACCTACGAGCCGAGCGGCCCGTTCGGCGCCAAGTCGGTCTCCGAGATCCCCACCGATGGGCCCGCGCCGGTGATCGCCAATGCCATCTACGACGCGACCGGGCTGCGCTTTCGCGAGATCCCGATCACGCCGGAGAAGGTCTGGCGCGCCTGGCGCGAGCAACAGTAGCTCGGCGCGAGGTGCGCCCTTCCATAACCCATCGCAAGCGCGTCGTCGCTGCGTCGCTGCTGCTATCAGCGCTGCTGCTCGCGGCGGCGGCGTGCAGCGACAGCGACAGCGCCGCGCCACCCGCCGACGCGTCACCGGGCGCCGACCTCGGCGGCGACGCGACGCCCGATCTGGCACGCCGGGACGCAGCGCGCCCCGACGGACCAGCGCCGGACCTGCTGCCGCCGGGCCCCTACGTCGTCGATCCGAGCACGCTCGATCGCAAGGTAATGTTCGGCTACCAGGGCTGGTTCGCCTGCCCTGGCGACGGTGTCGTCGACCGCTGGCGCCATTGGTTCGGCGGCCAGACCTCGAGCGCGACCGAAGCGACCTTTGACGCCTGGCCCGACCTCGGCGAGCTGACCCCCGCCGAACGCTGCCCCACCGACATGCAGCGCAAGGGCGGCGGCGCTGCCTACCTGTTCTCCAGCGCGCGGCGCCCGACCGTGCTGCGGCACTTCAAGTGGATGGCTGACCACGACCTCGACGGCGTTTTTCTGCAGCGCTTCGTCAGCGAGCTCGGCGACCCGACGGCGCTGGCGATGCGCGACGCCGTCACCGGCCACGTGCGCGCCGGCGCCGAGACCCACGGCCGCGTCTTCGCGCTGATGTACGACGTCAGCGGCGCGGGCGAGGCGGGGCTCTTCGACGCGCTGAAGAGCGACTGGGCGCACCTGGTCGACGATCTCGGCGTGACGCAGAGCGCGCGCTATCTGCGCCACGGTGGGCGCCCCGTGCTCGGCCTGTGGGGGCTCGGCTTTCCGTCGCGCCCGGGCACGCCGGCGCTGGCGCAGACGATCATCGACTGGTTCAGAAAGGACGCACCGCAGCGGCTGCGCGCCACGCTCGTCGGCGGCGTGCCGCACCACTGGCGTACGCGCGACGGCGACGCCAAGCCCGAGCCCGCCTGGGACAGCGTCTATCGCAGCTACGATGTGGTCAGCCCGTGGGCCGTGGGCGCTTTCGTCGACGACGCCGGCGCCGACGTCTTTCGCAAAGACCGCATCGAGCCCGACATGGCGGCCCTCGCAGGCGGCAGCGCGAGCTACATGCCGGTGGTCTTTCCAGGCTTTTCGTGGGCCAACCTGATGTCCGGCAGCCCACTCAACCAGATCCCGCGGCGCGGCGGCCGCTTCTACTGGCACCAGGTGTTCAACGTCATCGATGCCGGTGTGACGATGATCTACGTCGCCATGTTCGACGAGGTCGACGAAGGCACGGCGATGTTCAAGATCGCGCCCACGCAGGCCGACGTGCCGACCAGCGGCTCGTGGTTGACGCTCGACGCCGACGGCCAATCGCTGCCGAGCGACTTCTACCTGCGCCTCGGCCGCGCCACCGGCCGGACGCTGCGCGGTCAGCTGCGCCTCGAGCGCACGCTGCCGCAAAACCCCTAGAGCGTTCGCGAGCGCGCTATAGCAGGAAGGCTCTGCCAACGTCCGTCAGCGCGGCGTTGCCCTCGAGCGGCGCTCGCAGCGCGTCACGCCACGCGGCGAGCTGCTGCGCCTGCGCGTGGCAGCGCTCGACGGCGTGGCCGTTTTCGGCGCACTGCCGGTAGAACAGCACCATGTTGGCCACGGCGTGGTAGGCGAGCAGGATCTTGTCGATGGGCCGCTCGGCCTTTTTGATCGGCGAAGGATAGAGTCGCCGGTCCGATCCGTCGTCGACTGGGCCGCACACCGACGTGAGCAT
>JAGQIK010000164.1 GCA_020431405.1 Myxococcales bacterium | reverse complement strand
TGTGCATGCCGCGACCGAGCAGCGATCCGAGCTGGCCGAGCAGCCGCATCATGAAGGCCATCGGCGAGCTCGAGCGCGACGGCGGCCGGTAGAACATGCCGGCCACCAGCACCAGCCCGGGAAACTCGACACCGCCAGCGCCGCCGACCAGCGTGGCCTCGGCCACGTCGAGCTCGCGGTACGGATATGGTCCAAAGCGGCGCTGAAAGAGCTCCAGCGAGGTCACCGCGGTCTGCAGCGCGCGACGGCCGGCCGCTGCGTCTCCGCGTTTGTAGATGCTGCGCACGGTCACCGGCTCGCCACCGCCGCTGCCGCTGCCGCGCACCACGCGCGCGCTGTGCACCAGCTCGGCGCCGGCGACGATCACCAGATCGCGGTTGAGCGCGCCGCTGGCGCTGAAACGCTGGCGCGCGCCCTGCTGTCCTGGCTTGGCCGCCAGCGCGGCCGGCGCCCTGTCGAGGTTGATGTCGTGCAGGTTGGTGTAGACCTTCACGCCCGCCGGCACGCTGACGTTGACCTTGAAGTTGGCGAGGCCGTTGTAGGCCAGATCGCCGAAGCGCGTCGGCTTGCCCACGTCGAAGCCCCCGCGCCGAAACGGCGCCACCATCGGATAGGCCGATGCCGCCGTGACGATGCCGTCGCCCACCGCGAGCAGCCCGTAGTCCGACGCGCCGCTGCCGCCGCCGCCGATACCGAGCGACGTCAGCGCCTGCGAGAAGATGTCGTTGGCGCTCGCCTCGAGCCGCCGCAGCGTGCCGCGAAAGTCGATGTCGACGACCACGCGTTCGCCAGCGCGCAGCGGCCGCGCGAAGCTCAGCCACACCAGCGTCGGCCGCTCGCGCGACAGCGTCACCGCGGGCCCGATCTGCGCGCGCGCGCCGGTGACGTCGAGCTTGCCGCTCTGCGTCACGCCGAGCTCGCGCGGCGCGTTGGGGTGCAGCAGCAGCGGCAGCCGCGCCAGCGGCTTGGCGAGCGGGTTGCGGTAGCTCAGCTTGAGCCGCCCGCGCAGCGCGCCCGCCGCCGGGTCGAGCACCAGCGCGATATCGTAGAGCGGCAGGTCGCCGAGCGAAGCGATGCCCAGCCGCTTGGCCTGCCCCGCGCGCTGCGACGGGCGAAGCGCGCCGAGCAGCGGCTTGACGTCGTAGCTGCCGGGCGCACGCGCTGCGCCCTTGCCGCCGCCGGCGCCGCCGCCACGCGCTCCGGCGCCGTTTTTCTTGCAGCCGCTTGCCACCAGCGCCGCGGCGCCGAACAGCAGCAGCACTCTCGCTGCGTTGCTCACCACAGACACTGTACGTGAATCCGCATCCCTTTTATGTCGGACGCTCTCGTGAAATACTCGGGACCACGAAGGCTCGCCGCGCGGCGGCGACACCTATCGGTCCTCACGTGAGCGATCACCCAGAAAAAGAAGGCATCCGCCCAGCTGCCGGCGGCGTCGCTGGCGTCGGCGTCGAAGCGGCGCCGCGCACCGACCCTACGGGTGACCACTCGCTGCACGATCACTCGCTGCCGAGCGTCCCGCTGGCGCTGGTGCCGGACGCGAACCTCGACGTCGATCGCGGCCGCTACGAGCTGGTCGAGCAGAGCGGCTTCTGCCACGTGACGTGCATCGCGAGCAGCAACGTACAGCTGCTCGTCGAGCGCGGCCTCGTCGTCACCGCCGAGACGCGCGTGCGCTATCCCAAGCAGACGATCTTTCTCGACGGCGCCTACGCGGGCCCGCTCTTCGACAACCAAGCACGTCACTACTCGCTCGACCACCACGAGGGCTGCATCCGCGCCTTCACCCTCGCCACCTGCGAGCAAGCCGCCGTGATGGTGCTCTCGGGCCTGCCGCTCGAAGAGGGCACCTGGCGCATCTACATCAACGATCCGGACCTCGACGCGCTGCTCGCCGCGTGGCTGCTGCTCAACCATGGCGAGCTCGCGCGCGAGGGCGCGATGCTTCTGCGCGAGGTGATGTCGTTCGTGCGCATCGAGGGGCTCATCGACGCCCACGGCCTCGAGATGGCCGCCACGCTGAGCGCCTTCCCGCCGCCCGTCTACAACGCGCGCAAGCGCCAGATCGACCTCATCGTCGCGCGCGAGCAGAGCGTCAAGTCCACCGGCAGCTGGGGCACCATCGACCTCGTCGAATACAGCCGCCGCATGCTCGGCGCCCTCGACCAGGTGCTCTACCCGCCGGGCTATCTAGACCGTGCGCTCGAGATCGCCGAGCTGGCGCGCGCGCACATCGACAAGAAGCGCCGCGTGGCGCTGCTTTGCCGCTCGCGCCAGGGCATCTACGCCGTCGAGCGCGAGCTCAAGCAGCGCCACGACAAGGAGCTGGCGCTGATCGTGCTCGACAACGGCGAGGGCCGCTTCACCGTGCGCCAGGTCGACTCGTTCCTGCAGAAGGACCTGACCCACCTCTACGCCGCGCTCAACGAGCGCGACCCCAACGTCGAGGCCGACGGCGACAACCGCTGGGGCGGCTCGGGCGACATCGGCGGCTCGCCGCGCCGCACCGGCACGTCCTTGTCGGGCGAGGAGATCCTGCAGGTCGCGCAGGCGGTCTACGGCGGCGGCGGCTGGTTCAAGCGTTTGGTCTCGCGGCTCAAGAGCTAGAGCGCTCGCTCCTGGTTTGACCCTCCGGATACGGGCGTGCTACGCCACCTCCCTATCTGCGACCAGAGGGGAGGAGCCGCGATGATCAACGCCATCCACAGCCTTGCCGAGCCCGTCAACGAGCCCGTCGACAGCTACGACGCGCGCAGCCCGCGCCGCGCCGAGCTGAAGGCCAAGCTCGCCGAGCTGCGCGGCCAGACCATCGAGATCCCGCTCCTCATCGGCGGCAAAGAGGTGCGCACCGGCCGCAAGGGCAAGGTCGTCAGCCCACACGAGCACGGCCGCGTGCTTGCCGAGTTTCACATGGCGGGCCCCGAGGAGGTCGCCGCCGCCGCCGACGCCGCGGCCGCCGCGCGCGCCGAGTGGCAGGCGATGCCCTGGCAGGCGCGCCTCGCCGTGTTTCGCAAGGCCGGCGATCTGCTCGCCACCGAGTGGCGCGCCACGCTCAACGCCGCGACCATGCTCGGCCAGAGCAAGACGGCCCACCAGGCCGAGATCGACGCCGCCTGCGAGCTGATCGACTTTCTGCGCTTCAACGTGCACTACGCCACCAAGCTGATGGCGGAGCAGCCGGCCTCGCAGCCGCAGATGTGGAACTACCTCGATCACCGCCCGCTCGAGGGCTTCGTGCTGGCCATCACGCCGTTCAACTTCACGGCCATCGGCGGCAACCTGCCCACGGCGCCGGCGATGATGGGCAACACCGTGCTGTGGAAACCCGCCTCGACGGCGGTGCTC
This sequence comes from Myxococcales bacterium, assembly GCA_020431405.1. Classification (GTDB taxonomy): domain Bacteria; phylum Myxococcota_A; class Polyangia; genus JAGQIK01. The sequence goes on along the minus strand of JAGQIK010000164.1, from coordinate 33,205 downwards.
TCCAACTGGCACTTCATGCGGCTCCTGCGCGAGGCGGGGCTTCCGCCGGGCGTGATCAACTTCGTGCCCGGCGCGGGACGCGAGGTCGGCCCCACGGCGCTCGCGCGCCCCGATCTCGCCGGCGTGCACTTCACCGGCAGCACCGGCGTCTTTCAGGGCATGTGGCGCACCATCGGCGACAACATCGCCAGCTACAAGACCTACCCGCGCATCGTGGGCGAGACCGGCGGCAAGGACTTCATCGTCGCCCACAGCTCGGCCGACGTCGAAGCGCTCGCGGCCAACATCGTGCGCGGCGCCTACGAGTATCAGGGCCAGAAGTGCTCGGCCTGCTCGCGGCTGTACCTGCCGCAGTCGCTGTATCCCGCGGTGCGTGATCGCGTGGTCGACACGCTGCGCTCGCTGCCGATGGGATCGCCGCTCGATTTCCGCAACTTCATGTGCGCCGTAATCGACGCCAAGGCCTTCAAGGACATCAAGGGCTATATCGACTTTGCGAAGGCTTCGGATGACGCGGTGGTCGTGGCCGGCGGCGAGTGCGACGACAGCGAGGGCTACTTCATCAGCCCGACGCTGGTGCAGGCAAAAAAGCACGACTTCAAGCTGATGCAGGAAGAGATCTTCGGCCCGGTGCTGACCTTCTACGTCTACCCCGACGCCGAGTTCGACAAGGCGCTCGAGATCTGCGACAGCACCTCGCCTTACGCGCTCACCGGCGCGATCTTCGCGCAGGACCGCCGCGCCGCGGTCAAGGCGATGGAGCGGTTGCGTCACTCGGCCGGCAACTTCTACATCAACGACAAGCCCACCGGCGCCGTCGTCGGACAGCAGCCCTTCGGCGGCGCGCGCGCCTCCGGCACCAACGACAAAGCGGGCAGCCCGCTCAACCTGATGCGCTGGGTCTCGCCGCGCGCGGTTAAAGAGAACTTCGTCCCGGCGCGCGACTACCGCTACCCCTACATGGAGGCGGAGTAGTGACCGAGTACATCGACGCCAGCGGCGACAACGAGGGCGGCGCGCAGGCTCAAGACGAGGACGCGATCAACCGCGTGGCAGTGAGCGCCGACGTGCAGTACGTCCCCGAGCGCTCGGACCCCTCGTCGAGCATGTGGTTCTACGCCTACACGATCACGATCCGCAACGAGGGCAAGATCGGCTGCCAGCTGCTGAGCCGCCACTGGATCATCACCGACGCCACCGGCCACGTCGAAGAGGTGCGCGGCCCCGGCGTGGTCGGCCAGCAGCCGTACCTCGAGCCCGGCGAGTCGTTTAGCTACACCAGCGCTTGCCCGCTGCGTACGCCGGTGGGCTCGATGCGCGGCTCGTACCAGATGGTCAACGCCCAGGGCGAGCACTTCGACGCGCCGATCCCGGCCTTCGTGCTGACGCGCGAGCAGAGCGTCAATTGACCACGTCCTCCGAGCCGCGCGGCCTCAAACGCGCCACGCGCAAGAGCCCCGGCCTGCGCGTGCTCGTGATCGTGCTGATCACATTGACGTTCGGCCTCGGCGGGCTCGGCTACTACCGCTACCGCAGCGGCGAGACGTACATCCTCAAGACCCTCGCCAAGTTCGAGCAGCGCGGCGCCACGCTGTCGGTGGAGCGTTGCGTCGACGAGCTCGTCGGCTGGTCGCGCCGCTGCCAGGCGATGGAGAGCATGTGCCTACAGTCGGTGCCGCGCCTGATGCGCGCCTGCCTGCGTGGTCAGGATCGCCTCGCCTACTGCAAGGCGCTCGCACAACCCACCGGCGACACGCGCTTCGGCTACAAGGAATGCCAGTCGCGCGGCGCCAAGCGCGGACTGCCCAAGAAGGCCTGCGCACAGGCCTATCGCCAGATCGACGCGCACTGCAAGCGCGCGCGCGATCGCGAGGTGCCCGCCGAGCACTCGGCCAAGCGTTGAGTCCGAGCCCACCGTTGAGTCCGGGCGCACAATGGTCTATGGTCCGCGCGGTTTAAGACGTCCCCATGAGCCAAGCCAACCCCGCTAAGTCCGCCGTCGCCGCGTCCACCCCGGCAACCTCCATTCGCGCAGTGCTCCCGGAGCTGTGGGCGCTGACCAAGCCGGGCATCGTCACCATGTGTCTGGTGACGACCGCCGCTGGGCTGTGGCTAGCCTCGATGCTGCGCCCCGAGATGGCGCTCGGCGCGCTGAAGGTGATCGCCGCGCTGTTCGGCACGGCCGCCGCCGTCGGCGCGGCCAACGCGCTCAACATGTATCTCGAGCGCGACGGTGACCGATTGATGCAGCGCACGCGCACGCGCCCGCTGCCCGCCGGACGGCTCCACCCGCGCGTGGCGTTGGTCTTCGGCCTCGCGCTCGGCGCCGTGGCGCTGGTGGTGCTCGCCGCGCTCGTCAACCCGCTCTCGGCGCTGCTCGCCGCCCTGGCCCTCGACACCTACGTGCTGCTCTACACGCCGCTCAAGCGACGTACGTGGCTGGCCGTCTTCGTCGGCGCCGTGCCCGGCGCGATGCCGCCGCTCATCGGCTGGACCGCCGTCACCGCCAGCGTCGACGCCCCCGGCATGGCGCTGCTGCTCGTGCTGGTGCTTTGGCAGCTGCCGCACTTCTTCGCCATCGCGCTGTACCGCGCCGCCGAGTACAAGAAGGCCGGCATCAAGGTGCTGCCCAACGAGCGCAACGCCGACGCGGCGCGACTGCAGTCGATCTTCTACTCGGCGCTCTTGCTGCCGGCGAGCCTGGTGCTGGTGCCCTACGGCGTGGCCGGCGCTGCGTATTTGGTCGTGGCTGGCCTCGCCGGCGCGCTGATGCTCGGCGGCGCCACTTACGACCTGCGCGCCGTACGCGGAAACCGCGGCGCGCGGCGCTTCTTTTTGGTCACCCTGCTGTACCTGCCGCTGCTGACGATCGCGCTCGTGCTCGACGCCATCGTCCGCTGAGGCCGCAGGCACGCTTCTTTTCTGATGCCTCGCGCTGACCCCCCAGCCTTCGAAGCCCGCGAGCTGTCGTTTTCGTATGGCGATCGGCGCGTGCTCGACGGCGTCAGCTTCGAGGTCGCACGCGGTGAGGTCTTCGGGCTGCTCGGCCCCAACGGCAGCGGCAAGTCCACCGCGCTGGCCATCGCCTGCGGGCTGCGCGTCGCCGGCAGCGGCGCGATGCGCTTCGACGGCCGCGAGGTCGCCGCCGTCAGCCGTCACGAGCGCGCCGTTCTGGCCGTCGTCTTTCAGCGCCCTGCCCTCGACGACGGGCTCAGCGTGCGCGAAAACCTCTCGCTCGCCGCACGCCTGCGCGGCATCAGCGGCAGCCTCGCGCGCGAGCGCGTGGCGCGCGGCCTCGCCGACGCGGCGCTCGAATCGCGCGCCGACGATCTCGTCAAGAAGCTCTCCGGCGGCATGAAGCGCCGGCTCGACATCGCGCGCGCGCTGCTCGACGAGCCGCGCCTGCTGCTGCTCGACGAGCCCACGTCGGGCCTCGACGAGGCGTCGTTTCGGCGCACCTGGGAGCAGCTCGACGCCGAGCGCGCTCGCCGCGAGCTGACCATCATCGTCGCCACGCACCGCCCCGACGAGGCCGAGCGCTGTGATCGCCTCGCCGTGCTAGAGGCCGGCCGCGTGGCCGCCATCGACACGCCCGAGCAGCTGCGCGCCAAGCTCTCCAAAGATGTGATCGTGCTCGAGCTCGAGCCGAGCGAGGACGCGCGCGACAGCGAGGCGCAGCGCCGCGAGGTCAGCGAGGCGATCGAGCTGCCCTGCATCTCCGGCGAGCGCAACACGTTGCTGGTGGAGCACGAGCGCGGGCACGAGCTGATCCCGCGCCTCGTCGAGCGCCTGCCCGAAGGGCGCGTGCGCTCGATCAGCCTGCGCCGGCCGACGCTGGCCGACGCCTTCCTCAAGATCACCGGCCACGCGCTCGAAGACGACGGCGCAGGCGACGCGGGCGAGAAGGCGGCATGAAGCGATGAGCGAGAAGGTCGAAGATCTCGCCACGACGGCGCCCGCGGAGCGCGCACAGCGCGAGCCGCGCTCGGCGCTCTCGCAAGAGCTGGCGATCATCGCCGCGCTGTGGCGCCGCGACATGCTGCACCTGCTGCGCGAGCGCTCGCGCTGGCTCGGCGTCGTGATGCAGCCGCTGTTCTTCTGGTTTCTGCTCGGCAGCGGCATGGCCGACACGTTCAAGCTGGGCAGCGGCGAGAGCTACCTGCACTTCTTCTTCCCTGGCGTGCTGATCATGGTGCCGCTGTTCTCGGCGATCTACGGCACGATCACGATCATCGAGGACCGCAAGAGCGGCTTTCTGCAAGGCGTGCTCGTCGCGCCTGGCTCGCGCATCTCGCTCGTGCTCGGCAAGGTCTGCGGCATCTGCACGATGGTGCTGATTCAGTCGGCGCTGTTCGTCGCCATGGCGCCGCTCGCCGGCTACGCCTACGGCACGATCCACTGGCCGATCCTCGCGCTGGTGATGGTGCTGACCACCGTCGGGCTGACCGGCCTGACGGTGACCATGGCGTGGGTGCTCAGCTCGAGCCAGGCCTACCACGCGATCATGAGCGTGGTGCTGCTTCCGCTGTGGATCGTCTCGGGCGCGATGTTTCCGGCCGGCGGCAACTTCATGCGCTACGTGATCCGCGCCAACCCGCTCGGCTACGCCGTCGAGGGCACGCGCGCGGCGCTCGGCGGCAGCGGTGATCTCGCGCTGAGCCTGCTGGTGCTGGGCGGCTTCGCCACGCTGACGCTGGCGATGGCGGCGGCGGTGTCGCGACGATGAGCGAGCACGAGACCGACGGCAAGCTGCCCGAGGGCGCGCGCATCGTCGACGGCGAGGTGCGCTACGCCAAGCCGCCGCCCGGCCTCAAGCGCCCCTGGTACTTCAACCCGTTCCTCTGGGCCGCCGTGGCGGGCATGCTCACGATCCCGATGCTGCGCCAGTGCACGCGCCGCGTGCCCGACCCGCCGCCGCCGATCCGCCAGCTGCCCGCGTACACGCTGATCGACCAGGACGGCAAGGCCTTCGGCAGCAAGGATCTCGCCGGCCACGTCTACGTGGTGAACTTCTTCTTCAAGAGCTGCACGACGGTCTGCCCGCCGCTGATGCGCGCCATGGCCGAGCTGCAGACCGAGATCGAGCGGCTCAAGGTCGACGTGCGGCTGGTCAGCATCACCGTCGATCCCGAAAACGACACGCCCGAGAAGCTGCGCGAGGTGGCCAAGACCTACGGCGTCAAGCCCGGGCGCTGGACGCTGCTCACCGCGAAGACGCCGAAGGTGATCCACGAGCTGGCGGTGAAGGGATTCTTGCAGCACATGGGCACACCGCCGGCAAAGGGCAAGCACCCGGTGAGCCACGGCGCCGCGATGTCGATCGCGCACTCGGCGAGCATGATCCTCGTCGATCAGCACAACCGCATCCGCGGCTACTACAAGCGCGACAAGCAGTGGGGCATCCAGGAGATCGCCCACCGCGCCGTGCAAACGATCTTGAAGCCAGGCGACAAGTAGCGTGTTTTTACGCCCGTTGGCGGCACTCGGTGGGTCGGAAAAGCTATTGCGAAAAACCGTCAACGAGGATATGAAGCTCGGGATTTCAACGATGTTGGGCAGGTTTCATCTCTGTCCATGAGATCTAGCAGGAGGGGCGGGCACTGTGTTGTTGGCCTCGGTATCGAGAGATGCGGCATCTCTCTCGGTGCGGCGAGGGAATAGGTTGTAAGTCGCGGTATCGGTAGCATCACGCTTCCGTCGGTCAGTGCCCGGTAGATACCCACTGCGTTGCTCACCGCGTCCCGCGGTGGGTGCCGTCAGTGATCCGAAACACCGGCCGCGCAAGACAGCACAGTCGGTGGCAGTTAGACACGTAGGGGACTTTACGTGGCTGTCATATTCCCGCGATGGACCAACCGCATCCCGTTCTACCTCGGGGCAGGCGGTCCGGTCGTTCTCGGTGGCCTGATCTTCGCCATCTGGTACTGGTTCTCCCCCCAATACACCGACGTCGGCTATCAGCCGCGACAACCGATCCCGTTCAGCCACAAGCTGCACGCGGGCAACCTCGGTCTCGACTGTCGGTATTGCCACAACACGGTCGAGCGCGCCGCGCACGCGGCGATTCCGCCCACCTCGACGTGCATGGGCTGCCACGAGAAGCTGGTCAAACCCAACAGCATCCCGCTCGCCCCGCTGCGCGCCGCGCACGCCGCCGGCAAGCCGGTCAAGTGGGTCAAGGTCCACATGCTGCCGGACTACGCCTACTTCAATCATAGCGTTCACCTCGCCGCCGGCGTCGGCTGCACGAGCTGCCACGGACGCATCGATCAGATGCCGATCGTCACGCAGAAGCAGCCGCTGAGCATGAGCTGGTGTCTCGAGTGCCACCGCAATCCCAAACCTCACCTGCGTCCCCTCGACCAGATCACCAACATGGCCTGGGACAGCAAAAAGGCGGGCTACGACCCCGACAAAGACCCGATGCGCAAGCGCAAGGTCAACCCGCCCACGTACTGCTCGGGGTGTCACCGATGAGAAAGCAGCGACGCAAGCAGCGCTTCGAGCCGAAGCTCGTGCTCGACTCCACGTTTGTCGATTCCAACGTCGCGCCGGCGTGCGAAGCGCCGAGCGAGCAGCCCAAGCAGTACTGGCGCGCGCTGCACGAAAAGCCCGCCTCCGAGGCCGAGTTCCCGGAGCTTCAACGCGCCGCGGAAGACCTCTCCGCGGCCAACGGATTGGCGGGCGAGGGCGTGAAGGTCGAGGTCGTCGCGGAGGAGCCCAAGAGCGGCACCACGCGCCGCGGCTTCATGGGCCTCGTCGGCTCCGGCATGGCCGCCGCCACGCTGGCCGGCTGCATCCGCAAGCCCGAGCAGCACATCCTGCCCTACAACAACCGCCCCGAGATGCAGATCCCGGGCAAGCCGCGCTACTTCGCCACCACGATGCTCTCGGGCAGCGAGGTGCTTGGCCTCGTCGTCGAGAGCCAGGACGGGCGCCCGACGAAGATCGAAGGCAACTTCCGCCACCCGATGAACAAGGGCCGCGTCAACCACTGGGCGCAGGCTTCGGTGCTCGAGCTGTGGAACGCCGATCGCGCGCAGGTGCCGTCGAAGTTGGATCCGCACAGCGGCGCAGCGAAAAAGAAGGACGCGCACGGCGGCGGCCATGGTGCCGCGGCGGCGCATGGCGGCGACGACAACCCGTTCAAGACCCACGTCGCCAAGGGCCGCGCCAAGGTCGACCTCGAGTACGTGCGCAAGAAGCTCGACGCGCTCGGCGAGGCCGCCTCGAAGAACGAGGGTGACGGCCTGGCGTTGCTCGTCGACGCCCGCCCCTCGCCAACCTACGCAGCGCTGATCGAGCAGATCAAGACGCGCCTGCCCAAGTCACGCATCTACCGCCACGAGCCAGCCGACACCAACAACGCGCGCGACGGCGCCGCGATGGTCGGCGCGGCCTACATGCGCCCGATCTACCAGCTTCACCGCGCCAAGGTGATCGTCGCCATCGACTGCGACTTTCTCGGCACCGAAGGCGACACCGTGCGCAACGCGCGCCTGTTCGCCCAGCGCCGCCGCGTAGCGTCGACGGCGAGCAAAATGAACCGCCTCTACGCGGTCGAGCCCGCGGTGAGCCTCACCGGCGCCACCGCCGACCACCGGCTCACGCTGCCGGCGTCGAAGTGCGGCGAGATGCTCGCCGCCATCGCCCAGGCGATGTTCAATAGCGGCGTCAACGCACCGCAAGGCGCCGAGGCGCTGGTGGCGGCGCTCAAGTCGCGCAAGGGGCTCGACGGCGAGCAGCGCGGCAAACCGCGCCGCCCGTCGCTGGCCAAGTGGGCCGACGAGGTCGCCAAGGATCTGCGCGACGCGCCCAACCGCAAGCAGAGCGCGATCATCGTCGGCGAGCGGCAGCCGCCCGAGGTGCACGCGCTAGCGCACCTGCTCAACGAGATGCTCGGCAACAACGGCCGCGCGATCGAGTTCGTCAACGAGATGGACCGCCCGCCGGCCAGCTCGATGGCGCATCTCGTGCGCGACGCGGCGAGCATCAAGACGCTGATCGTCATCGCCGACAATCCGGTCTTCAGCGCGCCGGTAGACATCAAGCTTGGCGCCGCGCTGAGCAAGATCGCCGACACGATCCACCTCTCGGATCACGTCAACGAGACCAGCGCGCACTGCAAGCTGCACGTGCCGCGCTCGCACTTCCTCGAGACGTGGGGCGACCTGCGCGCCATCGACGGCACCTTCGCGATCCAGCAACCGCTGATCGCGCCGCTTTACAAGTCGCTCAACGAGATCGAGGTGCTCGCGCGCCTGCTCGGCGAGAAGGATGCGTCGCCCTACACGCAGGTGCGCGCGCACTTCACGTCGCGCGTCTCGCCGGGGCCGCAGGCCGAGACCGTGTGGCGCTACGCGCTTCACGACGGGCGGCTGATCCGCAAGCTCGTGCCGGCGAGCGCACGCTTCGAGTGGAGCAAGATCGGCGCGGCCTGGGGCGCGCGCAAGGTCACGCCGTGGCCGACACCCAAGAGCCTCGAGGTCACGCTGGGCCTCGACTGGTCGACCTACGATGGCCGCTACGGCCACAACGGCTGGCTGCTCGAGGTACCCGATCCGCTCAGCAAGCTGTCGTGGGACAACGCGCTGCTGCTCGGACCCGAGACGGCGCGCAAGGTCGGCGTCACCTCGGGCGACATGTGCACGCTCTCTGCGGGCGAAAGCAAGCTCACCGCCGCGGTGTGGGTCATTCCCGGCGTGGCCACCGGCAGCGCCGTCGTGCAGCTCGGCTGGGGACGCACCGCCGGACCGAAGCTGGCGCACGGTCGCGGCTTCAACGGCTACGCGCTGCGCACCAGCAAGACCCCGTGGGTCATCAGCGGCGGATCGCTCGCGCGCGGCCGCGGCACCTACAAGCTGGTCACCACGCAGGAGTACGGCTCGCTCACGCCGTCGACCAACGTCGCGCACGGCCTGCCGCAGACGCCGGGCAAGGCGTTCTACACCTCGAAGACGCGGCCGCTCGTGCGAGAGGCGACGCTCACCGAGTACAAGAAGAACCCGAAGTTCGTCGAGAAGTTCGAGGTCATGCCGAAGGACAAGCTGACCCAGCTGTGGGAGTCGCCCGCCGACTACAGCAAGGGCCAGCAGTGGGGCATGTCGATCGACCTCAACACCTGCACCGGCTGCAATAGCTGCCTGCTGGCCTGCATCTCCGAGAACAACATCTCGATCGTCGGCAAGGACCGCGTGGCCAATGGCCGCGAGCTGCACTGGATCCGACTCGACCGCTACTACGCGGGCGACGAAGAGCAGCCCGAGGTGGTGATTCAGCCGATGCCCTGCCAGCAGTGCGAGAACGCGCCCTGCGAGCAGGTCTGCCCGGTGGCGGCGACCATGCACAGCCCCGACGGGCTCAACGACATGGTCTACAACCGCTGCATCGGCACGCGCTACTGCTCGAACAACTGCCCGTACAAGGTGCGGCGCTTCAACTACTTCAACTTCTCCAAAGAGAACGATCACGCCAACCCGCTGCTGACCATGCAGCGCAACCCGGACGTCAGCGTGCGCTTCCGCGGCGTGATGGAGAAGTGCACCTACTGCGTGCAGCGCATCAGCGAGGCGCGCCACTCTGCGCTGCGCGTGCAGCGCGACAAGGTGCCCGACGGCGCCATCGTGCCGGCCTGCGCGCAGACCTGCCCGACAGACTCGATCGTGTTCGGCGATATCAACGACCCGAGCAGCCGCGTCTCGCGCCTCAAGAAGCAGGACCGTGACTACACGCTGCTGCGCGAGCTCAACAACCGGCCGCGCACGACGTATCTCGCCAAGATCCGCAACCCCAACCCCCGCCTGGTGTGACCGATGGCTGAGACCACGACCAGCGCGTTGTCGCCAGAGATCCAAGCGGCCGTAAACGCAGACACCAAGACGCAGCTCGACGACGGCGTCGAGAAGCGCGTACCGCTGCTGCTCGGCGACCCGTCGTTCAACGACGTCACCGAGATCGTCTGCCGCCCGGTCGAATGGACGGTGCCGCGCGCCTGGTACATCTTCTTCGGCTGCGCCGCGATGCTGCTCGGCGTGCTCGTGCTCAGCACGGCCTACCTGTTCTGGGAAGGCACCGGCATCTGGGGCCTCAACAACCCCGTCAGCTGGGGCTGGGCGATCGTCAACTTCGTCTTCTGGGTCGGCATCGGCCACGCAGGCACGCTGATCTCGGCAATTCTGTTCTTGCTGCGACAGAAGTGGCGTACGTCGATCAACCGCTTCGCTGAGGCGATGACGATCTTCGCCGTCATGTGCGCCCTGCTCTTCCCGACGATCCACGTCGGCCGCGTGTGGCTGCTCTACTACGTCTTCCCGCTGCCCAACCAGATGGCGATGTGGCCCAACTTCCGCAGCCCGCTGCTGTGGGACGTCTTCGCCGTCACCATCTACGGCACGGTCTCGATCGTCTTCTGGTACACGGGCCTGATCCCCGACCTCGCAACCCTGCGCGACCGCGCCAAGACGCGCGTGCGCCGCATCGTCTACGGCATCTTCTCGCTCGGCTGGCGCGGCTCGGCCCGCCACTGGCAGCACTACGAGAAGGCCTACGGCATGCTCGCCGGCCTCGCCACGCCGCTGGTGCTCTCGGTGCACTCGGTCGTTAGCTTCGACTTCGCCGTCGCACAGCTGCCCGGCTGGCACACCACGATCTTCCCGCCCTACTTCGTCGCCGGCGCCATCTACTCGGGCTTCGGCATGGTCATCACGCTGATGGTCATCGCGCGCAAGCTCTTCGGGCTCGAGCGCATCGTGACCCTGCGCCACTTCGACAACATGGCGAAGATCACGCTGCTGACAGGCTCCATCGTTGGCTACGCCTACAGCATGGAGTTCTTCATCGCGTGGTACAGCGGCAACCCCTACGAGACCTTCACGTTCATCAACCGCGCGTTCGGACCGTACGCCTGGGCCTACTGGATCATGGTCACCTGCAACGTGATCGTGCCGCAGATCTTCTGGTTCAAGAAGGCGCGCACCCACATGGGCGTGCTCTTCGTGGTGTCGATCCTCGTCAACGTCGGCATGTGGTTCGAGCGCTTCGTCATCGTCGCGAGCTCGCTGTCGCGCGACTTCCTGCCGTCGAGCTGGGACTACTTCTCGCCCACGATCTGGGACATCGCCGCCTTCGTCGGCAGCTTCGGGCTGTTTTTCTTCATGTTCTCGCTCTTCGTTCGCTTCCTGCCGATGGTCTCGATGGCCGAGGTCAAGACGGTGCTGCCCAAGGCGGACCCACATCACGGCCACCACGACGACGACCATGGTGACGACCACCATGGCGACGACCACGACCACGGCGACGACGACGCGAAGGAGGAGGAGGAGTAAATGGCGAGCTCCAACTCTCCCAGCAAGTCCTTCGGCGCGCTCGCCGAGTTCGACGGCGCTGCGAGCCTGGTGTCGGCCTGCGAGAAGGTGCGCGACGCCAAGTATCGCAAGTGGGACGCGCACTCGCCGTTCCCGATCCACGGGATCGAGGACGCGATGGGCATCCCCCCGTCGAAGCTCGGCTACGTCGTGTTCGTGGTGGGCCTCACCGGCGCATCGGCTGGACTGCTCTTGCAGTGGTGGACCAACGCGGTCGACTACCCGTTCATCATCAGCGGCAAGCCGCTCTTCTCGTGGCAGGCCTTCGTGCCGGTGTGCTTCGAGCTGATGGTGCTCTTCTCGGCCTTCGCCTGCTTCTTCGGCATGCTGCACTTCAACAAGCTGCCGCAGCTGTACCACTCGCTGTTCCGCTCGGAGCGCTTCGAGCGCGTCACCGACGACAAGTTCTTCATCTCCATCGAGTCGGCTGATCCGCGCTTCGACGAGGTCAAGACGGTGCAGTTCCTCAAAGACATCGGCGCCACCCACGTCGAGCTGGTGGAGGAATAACCATGCGCCGAACCCACTCGCTGCTCTTGCTCGCGTCAGTGCTGCTCGCGTCAGTGCTGCTCGCTGCGGGTTGCCGTGGCGACCTCGCGATCGAGCCGCCGATTCACCTCAACCCCAACATGGACAACCAGAAGTACATCGAGTCGCAGGAAGGCTCGAAGTTCTGGAAGGACGGGCGCGGCATGCGCCCGCAGGTCAAGGGCACCATCGCCATCGGCGAGCTGCGCGAAAACGACCGCCTCTATCGCGGCATGGTCGGAAACCAGCTCACCAAGAAGCTGCCCGTCAAGCTCACCGAGAACCTGCTCAAGCGCGGCAAAGAGCGCTACAACATCTACTGTCGTCCCTGCCACGGCCGCACAGGCACCGGCAAGAACGCGCCGGTGGTGACCAAGGGCATCGTCATCCAGCCCACCTCGTATCTCGAGACGCGGCTGCGCAAGATGCCCATCGGACACTTCTTCCAGGTCATCACCAAGGGCATCCGCAACATGCCCTCGTACGCGGTGCAGATCCCCGTGCATGACCGCTGGGCCATCGCCGCCTACGTCCGCGTGCTGCAGATCGCTGGATCGCAGCCCATCGAGCGCATTCCCTCGGCGGTGCGCCAGCGCAAGGGGTGGAGCAAGTGAGCCACTCACCCAAAAAGATCACAGCTCAAGACATCGAGCTGCCGCAGAACAGCCTGTGGCGCAAGCTGCCGCTGATCGGCGTCGCGCTGGCCGTCATCGGTCTGGGCGCGTCGGCCGGCATCGCCTGGAAGGGCGGCAAGCTGCACCCGCAGTTCTACTTCTCGTACCTCGTGGCGTACGCCTACTGGCTCAGCCTCGCGCTGGGCGGCCTGTTCTTCGTCATCGTCCAGTTCGCCGCGCGCGCCGGCTGGAGCGTGGTGGTGCGGCGCATCGCCGAGCACGCCATGCTGGCGCTGCCGGCATTCGCGGTGCTCTTCATACCCATCGCGTTGGGGCTACACGATCTCTATCACTGGTCTCACGCTGAAGCCGTCGCAAAGGACTTGGTGCTGCAAGACAAGGCGGCGTACCTCAACACGACGGGTTTCTACACGCGCGCCGGCGCGTACTTCATCCTCTGGTTCGTGCTGGCCTGGTACTTCTGGAAGAAGTCCACGGCGCAGGACGAGAGCAAAGAGGCTGCTGCCACCAAGCGCATGCAGATCGTCGCGGGCCCGTCGATCGTCATCTTCGCGCTGACGCTGACCTTCGCCGCCTTCGACTGGATCATGTCGCTCGACCCGCACTGGTACTCGACGATCTTCGGTCCTTATTACTTCGCGGGCACCACGCTGGCGATCTTCTCGTTCATCAGCTTGATGGGCGTGCTGCTGCAGCGCAGCGGCGTGCTCAAGGACGTGATCACGTCCGAGCACTATCACGACCTCGGCAAGCTGATCTTCGCCTTCACGGTGTTCTGGGCCTACATCGCGTTCTCGCAGTACATGCTGATCTGGTACGGCAACATCCCTGAAGAGACGGTGTGGTTCAAACACCGCGGCGGCGCGTGGCTCGGCATGAGCATCTTCCAGGGCGTGGGCCACTTCGCCGTGCCGTTCTTCTTCATGATCAACCGCACGATCAAGCGCTTCAAACCGACGCTGATCATCGGCGCGCTGATGGTCCTGACGGTGCACTACTTCGACATGTACTGGCTGATCATGCCGACGTACCACCACCACGGACCGCACTTCACCATCGTCGACCTGACGACCTTCGTCGGCGTCGGCGGCGTGTTCCTCGCCGTCTTCGGCTACGGCCTGGCGCGCCACAAGCTCATCCCGGCAGGCGACCCGCGGCTCAAGGAGTCGCTCGCCTTCAAGAATATCTAGGCGGGAGTGGACGAATGAGCGATCAGCAGTTCAAGAAGCACCCCGACGTTCCCGTCGAGCCCGACGTCATGCCGTCGGGCAAGCTCTTCGTCTGGGTCGGCGCCATGTGCGCGGTCGTCATCGTGGTGACGATCATGGTCTGGCAAGAGTTCAACCACGCGACGACGCGCGAGATGCAGAAGAAGCAGCTCGCGCGCATCGAGCCAGCGCTGGCCAAGGCGGCGCAAGCCGACAAGCGCGCGGCGGCGGGCTACGGGGTCGTCAGCAAGAAGAAGAACCTCTACCGCATCCCGATCCGCATGGCGCAAGACATGCTGATGCGCACGCCGACGCTGCTGCTGCCGGCCGATATTCCCGACGACAAGCCCGCACCGACAAAAGCACCGGCGAAGCCGCCGGAGAAGCCCGCGGAGCCGAAGAAGTAGTGTCGAAGCGGCTGTACATACTCGCGACGCGGCGCCTCGCGACATTTGTCGTGACGATGCTCCTCGGCACGCTGCTCGGCGCGGCCTCGGCGTGGGGGCGAGACATGCCGCCAGCGCCGAGCGCCGGCGGTGGCAACGCGCTGCCCAAGCAGCTCGTGGGCGTGGGGATCAAGGAGCGCCTCGGCAAGCGTATCGATCTCGACGCGGCCTTCATCGATCACCGCGGCAAGCGCGTCACCCTGCGCCAGTACGTCGCCGGCGGCAAACCGATGATCCTGTCGTTGAACTACTACCGCTGCGAGAACCTCTGCAGCCTGCAGCTCAACGCGATCACCGACACGCTCAAGCAGCTCGAGTGGGTGGCAGGCGACAAGTACCGCATGGTCACGGTCAGCTTCGACCCGCGCGATTCCTACGAGGTCGCCGCCGCGAAGCGCAAGAACTACCTCGAGACGCTGAACAAGGCGCTGGCCAAGCGCGGCGTCAAGCGCGAGGCGGACTGGGCGTTCCTCGTCGGCAAGCGCCAGCCGGCTAGCGACGGCGGCAAGCGGCTCGAAAACGTCGCCAAGCTCGCCGCCAGCGTGGGCTACGAATACAAGTACCTCGCCTCCGAGGACCAGTTCGCACACACGGCGGCGATCTACGTCATCGCACCGGACGGCAAGATCTCGCGCTACCTCTACGGCCTGGTCTACCAGCCGCAGCACGTGCGCTTCGCGCTGATGGATGCCTCGCGCGGCAAGATCGGATCGACGGTCGACCGCATCATCCTCAGCTGCTTTCACTACGACCCTAACTCGGGAAGCTACACCGCCTTCGCGTTCGGTTTCATGCGCATCGGCGGCGTGCTCACGATCATCATCCTCGCGATTCTGATCATCGTGCTCAAGCTGAGAGAGCGAAAGCGCCACGCGCCCGAAGCGCGGGCGCTGATCGGCAAACAGCACGCTAGGACGCGCTCATGAGCTATATGCAGACACTGCTGGCGGGAGCCGCCAAACGAACGTTCTGGATGCCGGAGACGGCGGCCACGCAGGCCGAGAACGTCGACGGCATTTTCTACTTCATCTACTGGCTGTGCGTCTTCTTCTTCGTGCTGATCGTCGGCGTGATGATCTACTTCGTCATCAAGTACCGCCGCCGAGGTGCACACGATCGCACGTCGGACATCGAGGGCAACACGCGGCTCGAGATCGCGTGGAGCGTGATCCCGTCGGTGCTGCTGCTGGTGATGTTCATGTGGGGCTTCCGCGACTGGATGAGCCTCAACGTCGCGCCCGAGGGCGCCATCGACGTGCGCGTCACCGCGCAGCGCTGGCAGTGGAACTACGCGCTGCCCAGGCATGGCTGCGACGGCGTCGACGAGCTACGCGTGCCGATCAACGAGCCGGTGAAGCTGACCATGTCGTCCATCGACGTGCTGCACAGCTTCTACGTGCCCGCCTTCCGCGTGAAGAAGGACGCGCTGCCCAACCGCTACACGGTGCTGTGGTTCAACGCGACCAAGCTCGGAACGTTCGACGTCTTCTGCACCGAGTACTGCGGCACCAAGCACTCGACGATGTACTCCAAGATCAAGGTCGTCACGCGCGCTGAATACGACAAGTGGACCAAGTCGGGCTGCGGCATGGACAACCTGTCGCCCAAGGAGCTGGGGCCCAAGATCTTCAAGATGCGCGGCTGCCCCGCCTGTCACAGCATCAAGAAGGGCGTCAAGGGGACGGGGCCGTGGCTGGCTGGCAAGTACGGCACCATCGAGACGCTCGCCGACGGCAGCAAGGTCAAGATCGACGACGAGTACATTCGCGAGTCGATCATGAATCCCAACGCCAAGGTGGTTAAGGGCTTCGGGCCGGTGATGCCGACCTTCAAGGGGCGCATCACACCCAAGCAGATGAACGCGCTGATCGACTACATCAAGTCGCTGAAGTAACTGTAAGGCGAGATCAGATATGGCTACCGTCACCACCGCAAACGGCCACGCGAGCGAGCACCACGAGGTAGGGTCTAACTACCTCAACGCTCGCAAGGGCGTGCTCTCCTGGCTCTTCACGCTCGATCACAAGCGCATCGGCGTGATGTATCTCGCCGGCACGCTGTTCTTCTTCATGATCGGCGGCATCCTGGCGCTGCTGGTCCGCACCGAGCTGCTCACGCCGGCGGGCGACCTCTTCCAGGGCGACACCTACAACCGCGTCTTCACGCTTCACGGCGCGATCATGGTGTTCATCTTCATCATCCCCTCGGTACCGGCGGCGCTAGGCAACTTCGTCTTGCCGCTGATGCTCGGCACCAAGGACGTCGCATTCCCGCGCATCAACCTGCTGAGCTTCTGGATCTGGATGCTCGGCACGGCGTTTTTGCTGTACTCGATCATCGCGGGCTCGGTGGACACCGGCTGGACGTTCTACACGCCCTATAGCTCCGACCCGCAGGTGGGATCGCAGGCGGGCTCGGCGATCATCTGGGCGCTGATGGGCGTCTTCATCCTCGGCTTCAGCTCGATCCTGACCGGCGTCAACTTCATCACCACCGTGCACAAGATGCGCGCGCCGGGCATGACCTGGACCAAGATGCCGCTCTTCATCTGGGGCATCTACGCCACGGCCGTGATCCAGGTGCTCGCCACGCCGGTGCTCGCCATCACGCTGCTGCTGCTGACCATCGAGCGAACGCTCGGCATCGGCATCTTCGACCCGGCGCTGGGCGGTGACCCGGTCTTGTTCCAGCACTTCTTCTGGTTCTATTCGCACCCGGCGGTCTACATCATGATCTTGCCGGGCATGGCGATCATCAGCGAGCTGGTGACCGTCCACTCCAAGAAGAACATCTTTGGCTACAAGCCCATCGCCTACTCGTCGATGGCGATCGCCATCATCAGCTTCCTCGTGTGGGGCCACCACATGTTCACGTCGGGCCAGAGCGAGCTCGCCTCGACGGTGTTCTCGGCGCTGACCTTCGCGGTCGCGGTGCCCACGGCGATCAAGGTCTTCTCGTGGGTCGCGACGTTATACAAGGGCTCCATCTCGCTCAACACGCCCATGCTGTACTGCCTGTCGTTCCTGTTCCTGTTCACCATCGGCGGACTGACGGGCCTGTTCTGCTCGACCCTCGCGACGGACATCCACATCCACGACACCTACTTCGTCGTCGCGCACTTCCACTACGTGATGATGGGCGGCACGGTGATCGCGTTCCTCGGCGGCTTGCACCACTGGTGGCCCAAGATGACCGGCCGCTGGTACAACGAGAACTGGGGACGCTTCGCCGCCGCGCTGGTCTTCATCGGCTTCAACGTCACGTTCTTCAGCCAGTTCGTGCTCGGCTCGCAGGGCATGCCGCGCCGCTACCACACCTATCACAGCGCCTCGCCTGACCTGAAAGCCATCTTCACCAAGTGGCACCAGGTCTCGACGGTGGGCTCCTACATCCTCGCTGCCGGCCTCTTCATCACGCTGTTCTACCTGCTGCACTCGCTGTTCCGTGGCAAGAAGGTCGCCGAGAAGAACCCGTGGGGCGCCAAGTCGCTCGAGTGGCTCACCGAGACGCCGCCCATCGAGCACAACTTCCACGAGGAGCCGGTGTGTCTGCACGGCCCCTACGACTACGACGAGATCTCGCCTGACGGTCAGGGCGCCGGCGCCGACGAGGACGACGACAGCCCGCTGTACCTCGACAAGAAGACCGAGGCCAAGAAGGCCGAGGAGCCGAAGGCCGAAGAGAAGAAGGCCGAAGAGAAGAAGGCCGAGGAGCCGAAGGCCGAAGAGAAGAAGGCCGAAGAGAAGAAGGCCGAAGAGAAGAAGGCCGAGGAGCCGAAGGCCGAGGCCAAGAAGGCCGAGGCCAAGAAGGCCGAAGAGACCAAGGCCGAAGAGAAGAAGGCCGAGGCGAAGGCCGAAGCGAAGTCCGACGACGAGGCCGACAAGGACAAGAAGTAGCCACCGCCGCTTCTACCGCGCGGATGATTGGATAGACGATGAGCGCTGCACACGGGGACCACCCGAAGTTCCTACAGCACCACTTTCACTCGGCGGAGCAGCAAGCTTCGGCGAGCAAGCTCGGCATGTGGCTCTTCCTCGCGCAGGAAGTGCTCTTCTTCGGCGGCATCTTCGTCGCCTACGGCGTGCTGCGTTTCCTCTACCCCGAGACGTTCCTGGCGGCTCACGCCTACCTCGACGTCAAGATGGGCGCCATCAACACGGTGATCCTGATCACCAGCAGCCTGACGATGGCCCTCGGTGTGCGCGCCGCGCAGACCAACAATCAGAAGCAAACCGTGCTGATGCTGGCGCTGACGATCTTGTTCGCGTGCGGCTTCCTGGTCGTGAAGTACTTCGAGTACTCGCACAAGATCCACGTCGGCCTGGTGACGGCGCGCAGCTTCTCCGCTACCGGCATCGCCGGCAGCCCGCACATCTTCTTCAGCCTCTACTTCGCGATGACTGGCCTGCACGGTCTGCACGTGCTGGTAGGAATCATCGTGCTCGCCTGGATCCTGATGCGCGCGCGACGCGGCGACTTTAGCTCTGCGTACTTCACACCGGTCGAGAACGCTGGGCTGTACTGGCACCTGGTCGACCTGATCTGGATCTTCCTCTTCCCGCTGCTCTACCTCGTTAAATAGCGAGCGGTAAGTCGAAGGATAGAGAAATACGATGAGTGCACACGCACACGACAGCTCCGAGCCCCATGTCCTCCCGCTGAAGATCTACTTTCAGGTCTACGGCGCGCTTTTGGTGCTGACGGGCGCCACCGTCGGCGTCTCGCTGCTCGATCTCGGCCCCAACGCGATCTACATCGCGATGCTCGTGGCCGTGATCAAGGCCGGCTTCGTCGTCGGCTACTTCATGCACCTGCGCTACGACACGCGTTTCCTGAGCCTGGTCTTCTTCGGGTCGCTGATATTCCTGGTGATCTTTTTCGCCTTCACCTTCATCGACCTGACATCGCGCGACCGTATCGACCAAAACCAGGCCAACTTCACGTTGCGCAAGCACCAGGACATCCAAGAAGAGAGCACCGGCAGCGTCACGGTGGGCATCAAGCGCTTCCGCAGCGGGGCCAACCCGCCGGTGCTGCCCAAGGCGCCCGAAGTGAAGAAAGCCCCCAAGCCGGCTGCAGGCACGGCTGCTGGCACGGGCGCAGCCGCTGGCACCGGTGCAGCCGCGGGCACTGGCGCGGCCGCGGGTACTGGCGCTGCTGCTGGCACCGGCACGGCTGCTGGAACCGGCGCTGATCCTGGAACCGGAACGGGTGCTGGAACGAGTGAGCCGGCTGGCGGCGGAACGGCCGCTGGGACGGGGAGCGTGGCTGGCAGCGCTTCGGCGGCGCCAGGCAGCGGCTCGGCAGCGCCTGCGGCGAAGGCCAAGGCACCTGCCAAGAAGGCGCCCGCCAAGAAGGCGCCCGCCAAGAAGGCGCACTAGCGAGCACCTCGACCTCCCCTTTTTCCGCCCTCCTGCTCGGCTGCTATACTGACCTCACCCATGGCAGCCGAACTCAAGTGCCCGCAATGCGGCGCCGACAATAGCGTTCCTCCCACCGGCCTGAGCATGACCTGCGAGTACTGCGGGTTCTCGCGCCCCGTGCCCGACGCCAAGGCGCGTCAGAAGCGGATGGAGCAGGAGGAGCGCACTCGCCGCAACGCCGAGCAAGAAGCGCTCAAGCGCGATCAGAAGGCCAAACAGCAGAAGCAAGCGGCCAAGGCCGCGGGCATCGGCCGTCTGATCGCCCTCTTCGGCACGCTGCTGCCGATCATCATCGTAGGCATCGTGCTCTACAGCAACGGCGTCTTCGACAAGATGTTCGGCCCACACGGCGGCGGCTACGGCGGCCCAGCCGGCGGACGCCACGGAATCCTCGACGGCCCCACCGGCGAGATTCACTACCGCGCGCTCGCTACGCAGCTCAAGGGCGAGAACTACGACCTCGTCGGCACGATGGAGATCAACGCGGCCGAGCCCGAAGCGCGCGTCCAGCTCAACTTGGCCAAGGGCAACTGCTACGCGCTCGCGGCCGGCAGCCCGAGCCGCATCGTCGCCATCATCGTGCAGACCATCCCTAAGGTGGTGCAGCGGCCGCGCAGTCATCGCGCCATGCTGCGCGTCTGCCCCGAGGACACCGGCTCGTTCGCCGCGCGCATCGTGCTCGACCGCCCAGGCAACGTCTCGTGGGGGCTCTTCTGGCGCCCGTTCTCGGCGACCAAGGCTCAGCACCGCATCACGCCCAAGCAGCACCAGACTCGGCGCAAGGCGAGCCCACGCAAGAACCGCCGCCGCACCAGCCGTCGCTACGACGAGCCGCCGCCGCCGCCGCGCGGCGCCCCGCAGCACGAGCCGCCGCCGGACTCTCCGCCGCCGGCGACCACGCGCAAGCCCAAAGACAACCTGCCCTCCGAAGACAAGTACAAGATCAACGAGTAGGTCTCTCGCGGCCTCGGGCCTCCGGCCTCGGGCCTCGGGCCAACTGCGAAGCGCGCAGCGCGAGCCTACGGCTCGCCCCGAAGCCTGATGCCTGGAGCAGCTCCGCCTTGCAACTGAAGGTCCTCAGGGCGCGCAGGTGAAGGGCGCGTTCTCGTCGGCACCGTCGACGACGGTGTACGCGTAGCCGCCACAGGTGCTCTTCCACTCGATCTTGGTGCCGACCTGCGCCGTGACCTTCACTTGGCAGCTGCCGATGCCACGACAGCTCAGCTGTCCGCCGAGCGCGGCCGTGTAGCACTCGTTCTCGATGCTGGTGTTGCTGAAGATGCAGGTCACGACTTCGGTGATCAGCGGCGGCGGCGGAGGCGGCGGCGGTGGTTGCGGTCCGCAGCGAAAGACGACCTTCTCGTTGACGCCGTCGAGGATGGTGCTGGCGTAGCCGCCGCAGCTGCTCTTCCACTGCACGGGTCGACCGTAGAGCCCGCGCATCAACACGTCGCAGCTGCCAACGCCCGCGCACTTTTCGCCGGTGTCCGAGTAGCAGGCCTGCATCGTCGTCACGCCGTTGAACACGCAGGTCGCCACTTCCTCGACCACGGGCGGGACGCTTGGCGGCGGCGGCGGCGGATCCGGCGGATCAGGATCGGTCGGCGTCGACGGCGGTGTGGATGGCGGGTTCGGGTTCGGCGTCGGTGTCGGTGTTGTCGGCGGCGTCGGCGTGACCTTGCTCACCGGCGGTGGGTCGTTCTGTGTTCCGCTGCCAGGTACGCTGCGTCCGCCGCACGCGCTGACCAGCAGCATCACCCCGAAAGTCGCGATCGCCTTTGTCACCGTACTGCTCCTCATCACCGCTATCTGAGCATAGCGGCCGCCCTGCCTCAATGAAAGTCGTGCGAGCGAACGCCGTAGGCGCCGTCGCCCTCGCGCGCCAGCGTCTCGAGCCGATGAGCCATCACGCTGCGCGCGTCGCCGTCGGCCTGCAGCTGCCCTTCGATGAGCAGCATCTCGGCCATACAGATCAGCACGCGGTTGCGCTCGAAGATCTCCGGCCGCAGCACGATGTCGACCAGCCCCGTCTCGTCCTCGAGCGCCATGAACACCACGCCGCCGGGACCGCTCGGGCGCTGCCTCACGATCACCACGCCAGCGACCTTGACCAGCCGCCCCGGCGGTACGCGTTTGAGCTCGAGCGAGCGCGTCACGCCGCGCCCGCGCAGCCGCGAGCGATAGAGCTTCATCGGGTGGTCCTCGAGAAAGCTCTCCGAGTACCAGTAGTCCATGCGCACGCGCTCGCTGCGAGGCAGCGGGTCGAAGTGCATCGGCTTTTCGTCGAGCACGTTGGCCACCAGGTCGCTGCCGCCGAGCGCCACCGCCTGCCAGATCGCACCGCGCCGCTCGACCAGCGCGCCGAAGGCGCCGGCGTAAGCGAGCTGTGCCACGTCACGACGCCGCAGCGGCTTGGCCTCGTCGTCATCGCCGCGCACCACCGCGCAGCGGCGCGCTAGGTCAGCGATGCTGGCAAACGGTCCGCCGCGCTGCCGCTCGGCGACGACCGCGCGCGCGGCCGCCTCGTTGAGCCCGCGCACCGAGCGCAGCCCCATGCGCAGCGCCAGCGTACGTCGCTTGTAGCGCGCGCTGTCCGCGGGCGGCGGCGGCAGGTGCTCGTCGACCTCCTCGAGCGTCGCCTCGTACTCGCTGCGCTGCACGCACACCGGCCGGATCGGGATGCCGTGGCGGTGCGCGTCGGCGACGATCGACGAGACGTGATAGAAGCCCATCGGCTGCGCGTTGCACAGCGCCGCAGCAAACTCCGGCGCGTAGTGGCACTTGATGTAGGCCGAGACGTAGACCAGGTGCGCGAAGGCCGCCGCGTGTGACTCGGGAAAGCCGTAGGAGCCAAAGCCTTCGATCTGGCGCACGATGCGCTCGGCGAACTCCTCGTCGATGCCGCTCTCGCACATCTTGCGAAACAGCCGCGCCTGGTGGCGCTCCATCTTGCCGCTGCGGCGCCAGGCCGCCATGTCGCGGCGCAGCTGATCGGCCTCGCCCGGCGAGTAGCCGCCGACCTCGATGGCCATCTTCATCACCTGCTCTTGAAAGATCGGCACGCCCAGCGTGCGCTCGAGGATCGGGCGCAGCTTGGGGTGCGGATAGTCGACGCGCTCCTCGCCGCGCCGGCGCCGCAGGTAGGGGTGCACCATGCCGCCCTGGATCGGTCCTGGACGCACCAGCGCGACCTCGATCACGAGGTCGTAGAAGCAGGCCGGCTTGAGCCGCGGCAGCATGCCCATCTGCGCGCGCGACTCGATCTGAAAGACGCCGAGCGTGTCGGCGCGCTGGATCATCTCGTAGGTGGCGCGGTCGTCCTGCGGCACGCTGTGAAGCTCGAGCTCGACGCCGCGGTGCGCTTTGATCAGCCGGAAGGCGCGCGCGATGACGTTGAGCATGCCGAGCCCGAGCAGGTCGACCTTGAAGATCTTGAGCGAGTCGATGTCGTCCTTGTCCCACTGGATCACCGTGCGGTCGGGCATGCGGCCGTTCTCCACGGGCACGATGTCGGCCACCGGCCGGCTCGAGAGCATGAAGCCGCCGGTGTGGATCGACAGGTGGCGCGGAAAGCTCTGCAGCTCGGCGGCGAGACCGACCAGCTGGCGCCAGGTGCGACCCTTGGGATCGAGCCCCGCCGCCAGCGCGGCGCGCTCGTGCGGATCGGGCGAGCCGTCCTCGGGTTTCTCCCAGCCGTGCGTGGTGAACTTGCTGATGCGCAGCACGGTCTGCTCGCTGAGCCCCAGCGTCTTGCCCACGTCGCGGATCGCCGAGCGCGCGCGATAGCGGATCACCGTCGCCACCATCGCCGCGCGGTCGCGCCCGTACTTCTTGTAGACGTACTGCAGCACCTCCTCGCGCCGGTCGTGCTCGATGTCGAGATCGATGTCGGGCGGCTCCTTGCGCTCTACCGACAAGAAGCGCTCGAAGAGCATGTCGATCTGATCGGGCGAGACCGAGGTGATGCCGGTGGAGAAGCAGACCAGCGAGTTGGCCGCCGAGCCACGGCCCTGACAGAGGATCCCGTGCTGGCGGCAGTACTGCACCACCTCCCACATGGTCAGAAAATAGCCGGCGTAGCGCAACTCGCCGATGATCGCGAGCTCGCGGCGAAGCTGCGGCAGCAGGTCGCGCGCGCGGCGGCGCCCGAGGCGCTGCTCGAGCCCGCGCCGTGCGAGCTCGGCGAGAAACGAGTCGGCGCTGTGTCCCGGCGGCACCGCCTCGGCCGGATAGCAGTACGACAGCTCGTCGAGGGTGAACGTCACGCGGCTCGCCGCCTCGACGGTGCGATGGACCACGTCGGGCATGTCGCGAAAGAGCGCCAGCATCTCGCGCCCGGTCTTGAGCGCGCGCTCGGCGTTGGGCAGCAGCGCGCGCCCCGCTTCGCGCAGCGTGAGGCCCTCGCGGATGCAGGTCAGCACGTCGTGCAGCATCTTGCGCTCGCGCGTGTGAAAGAAGACGTCGTTGCTGGCGATGGCCTCGACCCCCGACGCGTCCGCCAGCGCGCGCAGCGCCAGCGAGCGCTCGACGTCGCCTGGCCGCAAGTGGCGCGTCAGCTCGACATACAGCGCGTCGCCGAAGACTTCGCGCAGCTCGCCCAGCTCGCGCCGCGCGCCGGCCTCGTCGCCGTCGCGCAGGCGTCGCAGCAGGCGGCTGCGCGGCCCGCCGGCGAGCACGATCACGCCCTCCCCGCCGCTGCCGGCGGCGAGCTCGAGCAGCTCGTCGCGATAGAGCTCGATGCCGCCCTTCTCCACGCGCAGCCGCCCGCGGCTGACCAGCTGCGAGATCAACGCGTAGCCGTCGCGATCGCGCGCCAGCATAACCAGCGCGTCGTCGGGCGGCGGCGCCTCGCGCTCGCCCGCGGGCCGCGCCATTCGCCGCGCGCGCGCCATCGCACTCTCGGCGCGCTCGCTGCGGATCTCGAGCTCGCTGCCGTAGAGCAGCCGCGGCAGACAGCGCACGCTGGACAGCACGAAGCCATCGCCTTCGCTGACGTCGTCGTCGCGCTCGTCGCGCTCCTCGCGGTGTGCGCCCGAAAGCTCGGGCGGCAGCGTCGCGCCAGGCCAGTTGCGCGCGTCGGCCACGCGCCGAGCCTCGCGTGGTATCTCTCTTGGATCGACAATGGTGAGCTGCTGCTTGTCGAGCGCCTCGGCGATGTCGCCGCGCGCCTCCCAAGCGTGCACCACGCCATAGAAGCCGCTCAGGTCGACGAGCGCCAGCGTCTCGAGCCCCAGCTCCGCCGCCTGCGCCACCAGCTCGCGCGGATGCGACGCGCCGCGCAGGAAGCTGAAGTTGGAGCGACAGTGAAGCTCCGCATACAAAGAACTGGTCAATTGTGAATTCGCAACAACGAGCTTGAATACATGAACGACGGAACAAGGAACGCGAATTCAGAATGCTTGCGACGCGGGCGCACGTCGTACAGCGAAGGTGTCGCGAGCCACCCATTCGTACTTCGCGTTCTTCGATTCCGTCGTTCATGTATTCGCATTGACTGGTTCCTCATTGCTCATTGCCAATTCAGTCGAGAAAGCCTTGCAGGTACCACTCGCCCAGCGCGCCACCAAAACGCAGCGCCGCCTCCTGATAGAGCAGGCAGACCTCGCCCAGATCGGTGCGCACCAGCAGGTAGCGCCGCCGAAAGCCCTGATCCCACCACTGGCCTTCGAGGTGAAACGGCCCGTCGATCTGCACCAGCTCGCGCTGCTCGTGCTCGCCGAAGGCCAGCCAGCGGCGCGTCAGATCGAGCGTCACCGGCGTCGCCTCGGCGAGCAGCGACAACACCGGCGGGACATCGCCATCGCCAGCGCCAGCGCCAGCGCCAACGGCTGCGCTATCGCCCTGCGCTTTCGCGCTCGCGCCGACGCAGGGCACCCACTGAATGCGCGTCTCGGGCCGGTAGCTCGACGTCAGCTGCGGCCGCACCACCGAGTCGCTGCCGAAGGCCGCGACCAGCCGCGCGATGGCCGCCGCCATGGCGTCGTCGTCGAGCACCGCGTTGCGCTCGAACAACGCGAGCTGCCGCGCCTCGGCCACCGCCACCTCGATGGCCGTCATGCCGATGCTGTCGACCATCGCGTTGGCCGCGTAGCAGTCGTCCGCGGCATTCGCATTTGCTGCCGACCCGTCTTCATCGCTCGTCGCCGGTAGCGGCCCGCGCTCGAGCCACAGCCGCACCAGCTCGAGCATCGCGCGCCCGTCGAGCGTCGGCCGCGCCGGCCGCAGCACGTGCGTCACCACGCTGCGATCGCTGTCCGAGAGCACGAGCTCGATCGACAGCGCCGCCAGCGCGCGACGCCGCGCCGCCACCTGCTTGAGCAGCCGGTCGAGCACGCTCTTGTGCAGAAAGAGCAGCACCTCGTAGTCGTCGGTAGGATCGTCGAGCGGCAGCTCGACGCGCTCGGGGTCGACGGGGATCTCGACGCTGTAGACCTCGTGCGCGCGCGCCTTGGCGCGCAGCTCGACCTCCTCGCCGACGCGCCCGAAGCGCCGGCACAGCGCGCCCGGTGGCAGCCGCTGCAGATCGGCGACCTTTTCGAGCCCCAGCACGCGACACAGCCGCCCGATCTCGTCGGGCATCGGCAGCGCGCTCATCGGCAGCTGCGCCAGAAACGCCTCGTCTTCGCCGGGCGGGATCGTGATCACCACAGAGCGCTCCAGACAGCGCGACGCGATCCAAGCCGTGATCGGCTCGTCGGCGATGGCCACCAGCGAAGGCAAGCACAGCTCGGCGGTGGCGCGCGCGATCGCCGCCGCCAGCGCCTGCTCGTCCGGGTGCAGCCGCTCGAGCCCACGCAGGTCGAGGAAAAACGCGCCGTGACCGTCGCGTCCCACCACCGGCGCGAAGCGATACAGCGCGCGCAGCACGCGCTCGCTGACCTCGCGCACGAAAGCCGCGTCGGGCGGGATGATCAACGCCTCGGGACACAGCGCGCGCGCCGTCACCATCGACATGCCGACCGCCACGCCCTGCTCGCGCGCCTCGTCCGACGCGCCAACCACCACCGAGCGCGTCGAGCTGGCGTCGGCGATGATCAGCGCCTGACCACCGAGCTCGGGCTGCTCGGAAAGCCGCGCCCTCAGCTCAAACCGTGGTATCCAGGCGCATGCTGTGCGGCTCATCGAGGGTCACGATCGCGTGCTGCTCCATGCAGCCGCGCTTGCTCTTGGCGATGTGCACGTCGATGGCGCCAGCGGCGGTCGTCGTGTCGCGCGTGATCGACAGCTGCAAGCTGATGAACGTGCCGAGCGACTCGAGCCGTCGATTGTAGCCGCCGCCTGCAGTGCGCCCGCCGGCCAGCGTTGTTTGCTCGGTGATGAACAGCACCGCCGCGCCGCTCGTCTCGGCGCCGAGGCGCAGGCGCGCTAACAGCCGCGGCGAGATCGTCGTGCGCGCCGGTAGATCGACGATGCAGAGGGTCAAGGCGCTGCCGGCCTGCATCAACATGTCTGCCGCTTTGAGCGCCGGCGGGCAGTGGTTGAGCGACTCGGCGCGCGCGCTCGGGAAACAGCGCACCTGCTTGCTCCCGCGCGTGCTCGCCGAGCGCGACCGGCGCCGCCCACGCGCGCCGCCAGACATCCTGCCCTTCTCCACCGGCACCCGCACCACCACCAGCCGATCGAGCGGCACGCCGAACTCGAGCGGCAACAGCGGATAGAAGCCGCCGCTGCCGTCGATCCACACCGCGCGTTCGTGCTGTCGCAGCGTGCGCGCCACCAGCGCGCAGGCCAGCGCGCGCTTGCCGCACGAACGCCCGCCGCTGATCTCGCTCAGCTGCCCGCGCGGAACGCCGCCGTCGGGCAACAGCGCGTCGAGCTTGGCCAGCCCCGTCGCGAGCACCTCGCTCGGGCGCTCGACGTCAGCGGCTGGTCGCAGCTTTGTCGCTGTGGAAGCAGAGATGACCTTTGCGAGCCCTTTGCGCGCCTCGGCGGCGCCTCCATCCCTGGCGATACTGAACATGTGATCAGTATAACGATCTCCCTGCCGAGATCTACCCGCAACTGAACAAATGTTCATGTTCGCTGAGGCGCCACGACACTTGGTAGAACCGCGGGCGATGAACAACGCTCACGATTACCTGCTAGGCGCAGCCCCCGACGAGCTCGAGCGGCTGCGCTTTCAAGACGAGGTCTGGGAGGACGAGACCGAAGCCTTCCTCGACCGCCTCGAGATCGCCCCCGGCGCCCGCGTGCTCGAGATCGGCTGCGGCATCGGCCTCAGCTTGCCGCGCCTCGCCCGCCGCGTCGGCCCCGCCGGCGAGGTCGTCGCCATCGAGCGCAACGCCGTCTACGCCCGCGCCAGCCGCGCGCTCGTCGAGCAGCAACGCCTCGCAAACGTGCGCGTGGTCGACGGCGACATCCACACCATCGCGCTCTCGTCGAGCAACGACCCAAACCGCGGCGCCGTTGTCCCCGGCAAGTTCGACCTGATCTTCGCCCGCTGGGTGCTGTCCTTCTACGCCGAGGTCGAGACGCTGCTCGTGCGCCTGCGCACCTTGCTCGCCTCCGGCGGCGCGCTCGCCGTCATCGACTACAACCACGACGGCGTGCGCATCTTCCCCAGCGCACCCGCCTTCGACCGCGTCATCGAAGCCTTCCGCAGCTGGTACCACAACGCCGGCGGCGATCTATGGGTGGCCGGCACGCTCGCCGGCGCGCTGCACAAGAGCGGCTTTCACTGCGAAGGCGTCTACCCGCACCAGAAGGCCGGCGCGCCCGGCTCGCCCGTCTACCGCTGGGTCGAGCAGTTCGTGCGCGGCCACGGCCCCAGCCTCGTCGCCGAAGGCGAGCTGTCGCGCGAGGACTACCAGCGCTGCATCGACGAGCTCGACGGCCAGAAGCTCGACCCCGCCGTGATGCTGTTCTCGCCCATCGTCGTCGGCGTCATCGGCCGCGCCATTCCGTAGTATCGAAAGTAACTGTTAGAACTTACGAACGTACGGCGCGAGCATGAACCCCTGCTCTAGGAGGCACTCGCTCATGCACGACGCCGGAAACAAACCCGACAAGAAGAAAAAGAAGCGCAAGCTGCTGCTGCCCGCCGTCCTCGCCGTCTCACTGCTCACCGGCGGCGCCGGCCTGATGACAGCCTGTGGCGACAGCGACACCAAGCCGGACACCGTCAGCCAGCTCGACAAAGGCGCCGAGGCGCAAGTCGCGGACGCGGGAATGGACGCGCCCGACCTGGTGGTTTGATAAGGGTCAGACTAACGCCCGGTCGGGCGTACGACACAGCTGGCCGCTCCCTCCAACGCTTCCCCGCCAACGCCTGATATGCTCTGCGCGCCCGCTCGGGGCGCACCACCGATGAGCCAAGACCAACCCAAACGCTGGGCGCGAAGCGGCGCCGCGGCGCTCTACGATCGCGCCGATCAGCTCACCATCCTCTGCGCCGACGGCGCCGTGCGTCGCCTCGACGACGCCAGCGCCGAGCTGGCGCGCACGATCCTCGAGGCCCTCGCGCGCCCCTGCACCCTCGAAGAGATCGAGCAGGACGTCGCCGAGCACTTCGAGCTCGACTCCGGCGGCGGCACCGCCATCGTGTCGCAGCTCGTCGAGCAGCTTCACGCCTGGGGCGCCATCGAGCCCTTCGCCACCGCGCGACCGCAGCGCGCCAGCGACAGCGCCAGCGAGCCCGCCGCCGCACGGCGCCTGGTGCTCGGCGTCTGCGGCGCCGTACGCACGGCGTTCACGCCGTCGCTTGTCAGCGCGCTGCTCGCGCGCGGCTTCGAAGTGCAGGTCGTCGCCACCGACGACGCCGCGCGCTTCATCACCGCAGAAGCCATCGAGGTGCTGACGCACAAGCGGCTGCTCGGCTCGATGTGGCAGCGTGACGAGCCCGGCTCGGTACCGCACATCGAGCTCGCGCGCTGGGCTGATCTGATGATCATCGCGCCAGCCAGCGCCACCACGCTCTCGCGCCTCGCCGCCGGCGACTTTTCGAGCCTCGTCGCCGCCATCGCGCTCGCCACCCGCGCGCCGGTGGTGCTCTGTCCGTCGATGAACGAGCGCATGCGCAGCACACCCGCGGTGCAGCGCAACCTGCAGCAGCTCGCCGACGATGGCTTCGTGATGGTCCACCCGCGCTGGAGCTACGAGGTCGCCGACGCGCCGCACGCGCGCGAGCGCATGATGGGCGGCGCGCCCACCGCCCAGCGCATCGCCGATCTCGCAGCGCACATCGCCTCCGAGCTGCCATCCCGCGCCGCGACGACAACAACCGGCGCGGCGACCACCGGCGCGGCGACCAACGGCGCGGCGACCACCGTCGCCGAGTGGGACGCGCTCTTCTCGAGCGACGCCGCGCCACCGAGCTGGCAGACCGACGCGCTCGACGCCGACATCGCCGAAGCGCTCGACAGCACGCCGCCGCCCGCGCGCCTGCTCGACGTGGGCAGCGGCACGGGCACCGTCGCCATCGAGGCCGCGCGACGCGGCTATCAGGCCGTCGCCCTCGACATCTCGTCGGCCGCCCTCGCCCGCGCGCGCCAGCGCGACCAAGCCTCGCGCGTGCTGTGGCTGCGCGGCGACATCACCGAGTGCCCCATCGATGGCACGCGCTTCGAGATCATCGTCGACCGCGGCTGCCTGCACTGCCTGGCGCCCACAGACCAGCCGCGCTACGCCCGCAGCGTGGCCGAGCTGCTCGCCGACGAAGGCATGCTGCTGCTCAAGGTGCACGAAGCGGGCCCCGACAACCCCTACCGCACCACCCCCTTCGACGCCGAGACCTTGCGAGCCCTCTTCTCGCCCGCCGGCCTCGAGCTGCAAAGCTGCCAGCCGGCGTCCCTCGGCCCCGACGCGCCGGCGCTCTTGGCCCGCCTGGTCAGGGCCGGCGCGAAAAAATCCTCCGCGACAACCTAGGGTTGGGGCATTGCGCGCGTTGACGGCGTGCCGTCCCAGGCCCTACCCTCGTGCTACCAAACTTTGAGACAAGTCGTGCGTCTAAGAGGCTCACCTGCAACGACAGTGAGCCACTCGAGGGAGCGCCATGCGCAGATGGATAGCGCTGGGACTGGTCGTGGGCGGCGTTGCTCTCGCCGCCACATACGTGATCTTTCCCGAGCCACGCAGCGACGCCGGCAAGGAAGTCACCATCGTCGCGCCACCCGGCAGCGATGACGGCGACGACCACCACGGCACGGGCAGCGGCAGCGGGGTCGGCTGCAACACCGGCTGCTCGCTGAAGAAGCACTACGTCGCGCCCTTCCTGCTCGATGACTACAAACACGCCATCGCGCTCTACAAGAAAGAGCCGATGGCCGAGGGCAGCAAAGGGCTCGAGACGCTGCTCTTCTACGGCGAGCGCACGCGCGAGCTGATGCGCAAGCACGGCACCTTCGACCTGCCGCGCGACCGCCGCCAGTTCCTGCTACGCGAGCTGTCGCGCACCCACGCCACGGTCACGCTGCGCATCGTCGACGACAAAGGCGAGGTGCGCGCCTCCACTGGCCCCATGCACGTGCCCGTCGGCCAGAAGCAGCACCTGCGCTCGGTCAGGCTGAGCGCCGTGCAGTCGCTCGAGTTCAACGGCACCGTGATGCGCGTCGGGCTCTACCACCTCTGGTCACGGTACTGAGTGGAGGGAGTCCACTTCGTGGCAGGACCGTGGTTCACGGTTCAACAGTCTGGCAGCCCCTGGAAGACCCTCGACACCATCTGGCTGAGCAACGGCTCCAAAGACGGCCCGGCCAAGGTGCAGATCCGCATGGAGCTCGAGCCGCGCGCCGAGACGCACGCATCGCTCTAGCACCAAAAAGGCAAACACAAGGAAGACGGCATGAGACGAGCCCACTTCGTCTGCGCGATGTTGACTACGCTGCTCGGCGCCCGCG
Source organism: Myxococcales bacterium (assembly GCA_020431405.1). Taxonomy (GTDB): domain Bacteria; phylum Myxococcota_A; class Polyangia; genus JAGQIK01. Next base: position 1,768 of record JAGQIK010000164.1, on the reverse strand, counting down.
TCGCCAGCGCCGATCCCTGCGGCATGGTGCCGCCGGTCATCCAGGGCATGCAGGACCCCATCGAGCGCGTCGGCGCGCAGCGCACGTACGTCTTCTACAGCAGCGGCATCGAGACCTTCGTCATTCGCCCCGGCTTCCGCGGGCAGGTCGAAGAGTTCGGCATGCTGATCCCGTTTCCCAAGCCCCCGGCGATCCGCAAGGTGGACGACAAGGTCTTCAGCCACATCGCCGCCGCCGTCGACCCGCCCGAGGTGCGCGTGTGGGTGCGCCGCTACTACCCGCGGCGCCGCTCGCGCGGCATGCCGATGCCCGCCGCCTCCGCCAAGGCCGACGATCGCCTCGCCGTGCGCGAGAGCGTGCGCGTGCTGCGCAAGGAGGCGGTCGGCATGTACGAGGTCGCCGTGCTCGAGGCCGGCTCGGCCAAAGCGCTCGAGCGCTGGATGACGCAGCACAGCTACAAGTACCCCAAGGGGATGGATCAGCCGGTCAACGACTACGTCAAGGCCGGCTGGTGCTTCGTCGCCGTCAAGACGCGCGTCGGCCCCAAGAGCAACGTCAACCCGCGCCCGGGCATGCGCAAGGCCAAGACGGGGCTGCCGCCGGGCGGCAGCTTCTCGGGCCACGTGCAGGGCATGGGCTTTCGCTTCAAGACCGACGGCCTCGTCGTGCCCATGCGCCTGTCGGCCTTCAACAAGGGCCGCCTGCGCAACATCGTCTACATCCTCTCGACCGGTCCCAAGCGCATCAAGCGCATCCCGCAGAAGTACGTCATGCGCCAGCTGCCGGGCTGGAAGATCTATCGCAACCTGACGCGCCCGCTGCCGCTGCGCGTCTTCGGCGGCACCTTCAAGGATCTGCAGCCCTACCAAAAGCAGAGCCTCAAGAGCCGCCGCAACCCCGTGCCGCACAACGGCATCGCCGCCGAGCTGTTCGCGTCCGATGTGCTGGCCGCCCGTAAGCGACGGCTGTCGCACCCGTTCGAGGAGAAGGAGAAGGTGTTGCTCAACATCGGCGAGGAGCTCGGCATGCGCGGCGCCGCCATCGACGCGCTCAACGCGCAGGTGCTCGGCAAGGCGCGCAAGAAGGCCGTCAATCGCGCGCTGCGTTTCGTCAAGCGCATGTCGCTGAGCGTCGTCGATGGCGACTTCGCGCGCGACACCGTGGCCAAAGCCAACCTGCAGTTCGCTTGGTTTCGCATGCCGCGCGAGCGCAACAACACCAAGAGCTACAACGCGCGCACCATGGGCCCCGATAACTCCGGACAGGGCGGCGTGCTCTACCGCGGCTCCATCGAGAACATGCTGCGCCAGATGCGCCAGCGCGACTGGCCTGGCGCCGTCAAGCCCGAGCGCCGCCGTGCCTCGCTGCTGCGCGCGCCCGTCGCCATCGGCCTCGGCCTCGCTTCGATCGGCCTCGCCTCGCTGCTGGGGTTGTTTCGCCGCCGAAGGCTTCTCGGCGGCCAGCCTGACGACCGCCGCCGCCGCGGCCGCTACGTCGGACCACTGGCGCTGATCATCGGCGCCTCGCTGCTGTTCGCCGGCGCCCGCGACGCGCGTGCCGAAGACGCCGGCGCCCTCGTCGCCCAGCTCAAGGACGCCAAGAAGGCCAGCGCCGCCATGCAGAAGCTCGTCAACATGGGCGGCCAAGCCATCTCCAAGCTCGTCGACAAGGCCTTCGACGGCACCCACGTCGAGCAGCGCGGCTGGTGCATCGTCGCCTTGACGCGCATCGGCCAGAAGGACCCGCAAAAGAGCGGCAAGAACATCGG
>JAGQIK010000163.1 GCA_020431405.1 Myxococcales bacterium | reverse complement strand
GTGCGCTGGCGCGGGCGCGACCTCGGCGCGCTGCTGGCCAAAGCCGGCTGGGCCTGGCACGACACGCGCACCAAGCGCTTCGCGCAGCTCGCGCGGCTCGCCGCCGCGGCGCGCGCCGCCAAACGCGGGCTGTGGGCCAACGCCTCCGCGGTGGCGCCGTGGACCTTCCAGCGCGTCGCGCTGTGGGGCGACGTCAAACGCAAGACCGCGCACCACAGCTGGGACTGCGCGGTGACCAAGCGCGGCTGGCCGCCCGGCGGCACGCTCTTCTATTCGCTCGCCGACGCGCGCAAGGGCGGCTACCGCCTGCACCGCTGCATCACCGCGCGCTACCAGCGCCTCATCGCCGACAACGCCCCGCAATCGAGCGGCGTGCCGTCGCCGCCCGCGAGCGGCCGTTGTCGGCGCGACCGCGACTGCGCGCTGGCGCCGCACCCACCCTGCGTGTGCGGCTCGTGCGGCGGCACCTGGCGCAAGCCGACCACGCGCGCCCGCGCACGCGCGATGAAGGCGCGCTTTTCGCGCCTGCGCTGCGAGCCTCAGGCCTGCCCGGCCTGCGTGACGCGTTATCTCGGCACGCGCGCCGTCTGCGTCGCCGGCCGCTGCAGCGTGCGCTGATGCCGCCACATCGAGCGCTTCGCGCTTGAGCTGCGGGGCCGCCTTGGTGTACTCGACCCCCCATGGTTAGACACGGACGGATTGGGGCTGCGGGGCTGTCGTTGATCGCGGCGATGCTCCTTGGCTGCGGCGACAGCGATACTTCTCCCGACGGCGGCGCCGACGCGCGCGTCGACAGCGTCGTCGATGGCGCCAGCGGCGACCTCGCGAGCGCGGGCGACGGGCCCGAGCCCGACGCGGTCAGGCTGTGGGTTGGCTTCGGCGAGGTCTGCGGGCAGGGCCCCAAGAGCATGAACATCATCCGCTGTCTCGACAGCCGGCTGTGCATCTACCCGGGCCAGGACCTCGGCTACTGCACCGACGGCTGCACGAAGGCTGACGAAGGCAAGCCCTGCACGGGCGGCAAGGCCGGCGAGCTTTTCACCTGCGCGCTGGTCGACAAGCTCAACGACGTCTACGCCTGCGCCTTCGCGTGCAAGCGCAAGGCGAGCGGCGGCGGCAACGAGGAGACGTTCAGCTGTCCGGCGCCGCTGACCTGCAACCTCTTCGGTCAGACGTTGGCCAACGGCGACGAGATCAACCTCTGCGCGCCCTAAGCTCTCAGCTCGCCTGCGATAGGTAGACCGTCTGCGGCAACATCATGGCCGGCCGAACGCCGGTGAGCCTGCGGCAGGTGCGCGTGAAGTGCGCCGAGTCGGAAAAGCCGGCCACGTGCGCTGACTCGGTGAGGCTCGCGCCGGTGGTGAGCGCGTGGCCGAGCGCGGCGCCGAGCTTGAGCCACAGCCGCCAAAGGCGCGGCGGCGCGCCGATGGCATCGGTCATCAGGTGCGCCAGCCGACTGCGCGACAGGCCGACGCGCGCCGCTGCGGCGCCCACGTCGAGGCGCTCGTGCTGCATCGCATCGAGCGCGCGCAGCACGCGCGGATCGATCGCGGGCTGCGGCAGCGCGAGCGCTTCATCGAACAGCGCGCGCAGATCGCCCTCGCCCGGCACGAAGTCGCGCCAGGCTGCAGCCAGCTGCGCCACGTCCTCGAAGCGGTAGCGCCGCGGATCGAGATAGGCTGCGACGGCGAACGGCTCGTCGTGGCCCACGACGCGGTGGCGCGTGTTGGCCGGCAGCGCGATGGCGCGCGCATGGCGCACGCGGCCGTCGTGCTCGACGCGAGCGCGTCCGACGAGCACGCAGTGCACCGGCGCTTGGCGCTCGAACAGCGGGACGCCGGCCGTCCTGGCACACGACAGCACGAGGCGCGGGGCGACGACGAGCACCGTCTGTGCGTCTGGCGCCGGTCCAAAGGGCGTGAGGTCGATACGCTGCACCATGGCTAGCTTTCGCCAAACGGCATCGGGCAGCAAGCGGCAGCAGCTCCGTTCAAGCGAGGTGGCGGCACGCGAGATCAAACTGGGCGCGAGGAGGGATGCGATGTCCAACCAACCGCCGCCCGCGCGCGGCCAACCTGCTGTCGACATCGTGCGCGGCTTTCGGGCCACGCTGGTGATCATCGGCGTGCTCTACGTCTTGATGGCCGCGTCGATGCTGGTGCGCGGCGTGGGCGTGATGCGCGACTTCGGCGTCTCGCCCGCGCTCGTCGCCTCGCCGGTGCTCGAAGACTTCTTTCTGTTCTTCTACCAGCTGATGGCGCTGGTCGGCGTGCTGATCGTCGTGTTCGGCCTCGTCGTGCGCGGCCGCAGATCGCAGGGCGCGGTGGCCGCTGTGCTGTGCGTCAGCAACGTGCTGCTGGCGCTGCGTGACCTGCAGACGTCTGACTGCGCGCTCGGCAGCCGGCTCTATCGCGGCAGCGCGACGCTGATGTTCGTCGCCATCAGCGCCGCGCTCGCGCTCGTCTTCGGCTATCTCGCCTGGCGCGGCCTGGGCTACGGCGGGCAGTCGGGCCCGCCCGCCATCGGATCGCTCGAGCACTGAAACGGCATGAAGCGCACGTCGCAGCACTGAAACGACGCGCACACCGTGCACAGCACGCCGCCGTAGCCGCAGCCCGTGTCGAAGGCGCCCGGCTGGCAGCTGCTGCCGTTCCAGCAGCCGGTGCAGCACGTGCCGCTGTAGCAGCGACCGTTGCCCGAGCTGCAGCTGGTGCCGTCGCTCTTGTTGATCGTCATGCAGCTTCCGCTCTGGCAGGTCGCGTCGCGGCAGTCGTTGCCAGTGCAGCTCTGGCAGCTCGCGCCGCCGCTGCCGCAGGCGCTCGCCGCGCTGCCGGCGCGACAGGCCGAGCCGTCCCAGCAGCCGCTGCAGCAGCTGCCGCCGTAGCACTTGCCGCCGCTGCAGGTGCTGCCGTTGGACAGCGGCGGGTAGTCGCACTGCCCGTTGGTGCAGTTGGCCGCGTTGCAGGGGTTGCTGTTGCCCGCCGGGCAATCCTGACAGGCGTTGCCGCCGCTGCCGCAGGCGCTGGCCACGCTGCCGTTGCGACATTGACCGCCCGAGACGCAGCCGCTGCAGCAGCTGCCGGCGAGGCACTTGCCGCCGGCGCAGGTGCTGCCGTTGGCTTCGTTGCTGACCACGCACTCGGCGGTGCACTGGCTCGCCGAGCCGCTCAGCGTGACGCGCTTGCAGGCGGGCGCTGCGCTGCAGCTCTGCGGACAGCTGCTCGGCGGGTCGCACTTTTCGCCCGGCTCGACGACGCTGTTTCCACACTGCGCCTTGCAGTCGTTGTCGTTGGTGGCGTCGCAGCCGCTCGGGCAGCAGCCGTCACCGTCGTCGCAAGCGGTGATCGCGCTGTGCAGACACTGCGCCGAGCAGGTGCCGCCGCTGAGCAGCTGATCGGTGGTGCAGGCGTTGCTGTCGTCGCAGGTGCTCGGACACGCGCCCGGCTGACCGGCGGCGATGGCGGTGTCGCAGCTCTCGTTGGCGTCGACCGTGCCGTTTCCGCAGCTCGCCGAACAGTCGTCGTCGTTCTGCGACGTACAGCCGCTGGCGCAGCAGCCGTCGCCCGAGACGCACTGCGCGATGGGCGTGGTCAGACAGCGCGCCCCGCAGTTGCCGCCCGCCTGCAGCTCGTTGCGCGTGCAGACGTTGCCGTCGTCGCAGGTGGTCGGGCACGCGCCCGGCTGTCCGGCGGCGATGGCCGTGTCACAGCGCTCGCCGGGGTCGACGCGTCCGTTGCCGCACAGCAGCGGCGACGCGTCCGCGTCCGCGCCCGTCTCGCCGCCCGTCATGCCGTCGCGCGCGCTCGGCCCATCACCGATGGCGCGCTCGGGCAGATCGATGATGCAGCCGGCGAGGCCGAGGCTCAGCAGCAGCAGCAGGCGCGGAGAGAACATACGCAGACCCGCGCCGAGCGCGGACTATGCACACAGCCCGTTCATCTGACACATCTGGCCGTTGGGCCAGTCGCAGTCGTCGTCCGATCCGCAGCCGCACGCCGTGCCGCCGCCGTTGCGGTTGAGGCACTTCTTGCCGGTGGGGCGGCCGGCGCAGTCGCCGTCGCCGCCCGGGCAGCCGCACGTCTCGCTTTGCGTATCGCAGGTCGGTCCGAGAGCGTTCTTGTTGGCCGTGCAGTCGGCGGTTGCCTTGCACTCGATGCAGCGGTGCGCCTTCCAGTCGGTGGGATCGAGCTTGCAGACCTGCGCGTAGGCGTTGGTGGCACAGTCTTGCTTGGTCACGCAGTAGTTCTGCGGCGCCGGCGAGACCTTGAGGACCGCCGCGTCAGCCGGCGTGTACTTCATGTCGTCGGTGCTGTCGACGAACGTCCAGTTGCGGCCGCCGTTGGTCGAAAAGCGCGCGACGACGGCGTAGTCCTGCTCGAGCGGCGGCGTCAGGCCGGCCTCGAAGACGTCGTGGTTGCTGTCGTCACTTTTGAACGTCGCCTCGGTCCAGATGAAGCTGTAGTCCTTGGTCGCGTCATCGCCCTGCTTGCCGATGCCGATCTGCACGCGCAGCTTGGCGGCGCCCGGGTCGCCGGTGGTCGTGTCGGTGACGCCCTTGGCGTAGACGCGCACTTCGACGGGCGGCGAGGCGTAGTCGCGGAAGGCCTCGTGCTGCGCCGTCGGGATGACGCCGTTGTTGTCGGTGTCGGCGGCCTTTTCGACCCAGTACTGGAAGTTGACCGACTTGGAGGTGCCGGCGCCGTTGTTGACCGAGACGCTGACCAGGCTGGCCTGGTCGTAGGGCGGGCCGTAGGGGTTCTTCGGCATCTTGAACGAGATCGACACGCCCGAGGTGTATTGGATCGCGGTGATGATCGCCTGACCGCCGTCGATGTAGACCGTCATGCCCGGCTTGAAGTTCTGGCCGACGAGGGTCACCGGGATCTCGCCCGACTTGCCGCCGTCCGACGGACCGCTGGCCGGGATGATGCGCTCGATGACGGGCAGATCGGCGACGGGCGCGTCGGGCTGCGTCGGGCTGTCGGGCGTCAGGTCGGCCTTGTTGCCGCCTTCCGTCGCCGCGTCGGGCGTGGGGCCCTTGTCGGGCGTGCCGTTTCCGCCGCTGTCACTGCAGGCGGAGGCGGCGGCGAAGAGGAGGGCGAGCAGCGATACCTTGATAAGCTTCATGACGGCAAAATCCTTATCCGGGCGGGCAATGTAAGGGACACGCCTACGCAACGCAACAGCATAGCAGGCCAGGGAATTTGGCCGCCGCGGGCGACTCGAGGCCAACGCTTCCGCGACATTTCGCGAAGACCCTGCTACCCTTATCAGCACTCACGAAAGCGATAAGACCGCGATGTTCAAGGGAAAGACCCCTCTCGTCATCGCCTTCCTGCTCGCCGTTGGTGCCGGCCTGCTGATCTGGCGCCAGCTCAAGATGTGGAAGGCCGAGGTGACGGCAGGCTGGCAGCTGCAGAAGGTGATCGTCGCTGCGGCGGACTTGCAGCCTGGCGCGACGCTGTCGAGCGACTCCGTCTCCATCGACAAGATGCCGCGCAAGTTCATCTACGAGAGCGTGCTCGTGCCGTCGGATATGGAGGTCGCGCTCGGTCGCGAGGTGATCGTGCCGGTCAAGCGCGGCGAGCCGCTGCACTGGTATCAGCTGCAGGGCATCCGCGCGCTCGAGCGCTTATCGAAGGCCGTACGCAAGCGCGGGCGCGCCATCGCCATCGACGTCACCGAGCGTTCGTCGGTCGGCCAGTGGGTGCGCCCCAACGACCACGTCGACGTGCTCGGCACGTTCCGCGATCCCAACTCCAATCAGATGGTGGCCGTGACGCTGCTGCAAAACGTCATCGTGCTCGCCACCGGGCAGACCAACGCGTCGACGCAGTCGCGCCGCCGCAAGGCGAGCTACGGCACGGTGTCGCTGCTCGTGCTGCCCGAGGAGGCCGAGATCTTGGTGCTCGCCCAGGAGCTCGGCTCGCTCTACATGTCGCTGCGCAACGCCGAGGACATCTCGATCTTCGAGGAGCGCGCGCGCACCACGATCCAGACGCTGCTCACCGGCGAGCGCGTCAAGAAGCTGCAGCAGCGCCGCTACAAGACGATCCAGATCATCCGCGGCATCAAGCCCGCCACCAAGAAGCCCTAAGAGGTAAAGGCCGTGCTGGGAATCATCGTTCTGGCGGTCGTGCTGGCGGTGGGGATGCTGGCGCTGGTGATCATGACGGTCATCAGCCACGGCATTCATCGCTACGAGAAGCACTACGTCGAGCGCGGTGCCTCCGATCTGACGGAGATGTTCTACTTCATCGACGGCCGCCAGCTGCTGCTGATGGCCGGCGCCAGCGGGCTGATCCTCGGCCTGATGAGCTACGCGCTGTTCAACTGGTTCGTCGGCGCGGCGATGGCGCTGATCGGCATCTTCACGCCGCACTTCGGCATCCGCGTGCTCAGGCAGCGCCGCATCCGCAAGTTCGAGCGCCAGCTCGTCGACGCGCTCAATCAGATGTCGGCGGCCTTTCGCGCCGGCCTAACGCTCAACCAGGCCGCCGAGAGCGTCGCGAGCGAGATGCCAGCGCCGCTCTCGCAGGAGTTCGGCCTCTTCATCAAGGAGGCCAAGCTCGGCGTGCCGCAAGAAGAGGCGCTGCAGAACATGGCCGAGCGCGTCGGCTCCGAGGACCTGCAGCTCGTCGTCACCGCGACCAATATCTCCAAGCAGCTCGGCGGCAACATGGCCGAGATGTTCGACATCATCTCCACCACCATCCGCGAGCGCTTCCGGCTCGAGGGCCGCATCCGCGCGCTGACGGCGCAGGGCAAGCTGCAGGGCTGGATCGTCGGCCTGATGCCGCTCGCGCTGGGCCTGATCCTCAACTACATGCGGCCCGACCTGATGCAGCCGATGCTGCACAGCAAGTTCGGCTACGCGCTGATCGCCACCATCTTGGTGATGGAGGTCATCGGCATGGTGATGATCCGTCGCATCGTGGCCATCGACGTATGAACCTCACGCCCACAGACCTGATGTTCATCGGGACCATCGCCGCCACGGCCATCGCCGTGTTCCTGCTGGTGCGCGCGCTGTATCCCGAAGACATGCTCGAGGAGGTGCGGCGCGAGGCGGCTGAGAAGCGCGCCGGCGAGGAGGCCGCGCGCGGCGGCGTGGCCGAAAAGCCGCCCACCTTCTTTCGCGCCTTCGGCATGGCCTTCGTCGCCAAGATCGGCAACTACAACGCGCCGCTGGTGCGCGACCGCTTCCGCGAGAAGATGGCGCGCAAGTTCATCGCCATGGGGCGGCCGCACTACCGGCCGCAAGACTTCATCGCGCAGCAGCAGATCTGGGGCGTGTTCTTTCTGGTGCTCGGCCTGCTGGCGATGAACCTGCTGCGCCGCCCGCTGCTCTACTGCATCCCCTTTGGCGTGTTCGGGGCGCTCTTTCCGCACATCTGGCTGCGCGAGCAGGTCACCAAGCGCCAGCGCGCCATCTCGCGCGCGCTGCCCTATCACATCGATCTGCTCACGCTCTCGGTGGAGGCGGGCCTCGACTTTCAGGCCGCCCTCGGCACGGTGGTCAAGAAGGGCCAGCCCGGCGCGCTGCTCGAGGAGCTGTCGCTGGTGCTGAGCGAGATCCGCCTCGGCAAGACGCGCGCCGAGTCGCTGCGCAACCTCGCTGACCGCGTGCAGATCGCCGAGGTCTCGGCGTTTGTCGCCAACCTCGTGCAGGCCGACCGCATGGGCACGTCGATGGGCAAGGTGCTGCGCATCCAGTCGACGCAGATGCGCATCAACCGCACGCACCGCGCCGAGAAGCTCGCCAACGAGGCGCCGATCAAGATGCTGCTGCCGCTCATCGGCTGCATCTTCCCCACGGTGTTTCTCGTGCTGTTCGGACCCATCGTCTACCGGCTGATGTACGGCAGCTAGCAGCGCTCGTGGGTATCTCTCGGCGGCCGGCCAAGTACAGCGGCAAGAGCAAGCAGGACAAGGCGCGCGACAAGGCGGCCGCCAAGGCGCAAAAGCGCGCCGCCAAGGCCGACAAGAAGGCCGGCAAGAAGGAAGAGAAGCGCGACGGCTTCGTGCTGACCGTCATCGACGGCCAGCAGCAGGGCAAAGAGCACTTCTACGACCGCACGGCGTCGATCGGCCGCGTCGAAGAAAACGACATCGTCGTCATCGACCCTGGCATGTCGCGCAACCACGCGCGCGTGCTCGTCGAGCACGGCGTGTATCTGCTGCAGGACCTGCAGAGCGCCAACGGCACGCGGCTCAACGGCGAGCCCATCGGCACCGACCCCGAGGTGCTGCGCGACGGCGACTACATCACCTTCGGCACCACGACGATGCAGTTTTCGGTGATCGAGTCGCTGCGCGGCGAGATCACCGCCGAGACGCGCCTCGACGACATCTCGGCGGCCAAGGTCGACAAGACCGGCCCGCACGAGCCGGGCAAGCGCGGCTTCTTTCGACGGCCTCTCGGCAAGCTGCTGATCGTGCTCGTGGTGCTCGGCGTGGGCGGCGGCCTGGGGCTCAAGTTCCTCAAGAAGAAGCGCATCATCGGCAACACGGACAACTCCGACGTGCCGATGATCTACTCGGAGGACGACAAGTTCTTCAACGCGGTCTTCGGTCTCGGCAAGTACGACCGCACACACCCTAGCCACGTGATCATCCGCTTCGAGTATCTCGGCGGGCGCGCGGAGCTTCAGTACGGCGCGTGGGGCATCGACAAGGTCGGCGAGGTCGAGGTGCGGCTCAACGGCCATCGCATCGGACAGGTCGAGCTGACGATGTTCCGCTGGCGCTACGGGCTCAAGATCCCGCTGCCGCGCGACAAGCTCTACAAGGACAAGACCAACCAGCTCGTCTTCGACAGCAAGCTCAACCCGCCCGGCACCGACACCTGGGGTATCTGCTATGTGCAGATCCTCCAGGAAGCGATCCCGCCGGCCGACCGCAAGGAGGCACGCCAGCGCTTCCTGCTCGCCAAGAAGGCCTGGGAGGACCGCGAGGTCGAGCCGGGCAACATGTACAACGCGCTGGTGGGCTTCAAGAAGGCGCGTAACTACCTCGAGGGGCTGCCCGAGAAGGGCGAGTTCTACAACGAGGTCGTCGACTACCTCAATCGCGTCGACAAAGCGCTGACCAAGCGCTTCCAAGAGGGCCTCTTCTCGGCGCGCCGTGCCGAGAAGGTGCGCGCCGACAAGAAGGCCGCGCGCCTGCTGCTCGTGCGCGCGATGCGCTTCTTTCACAAAGACGACTTTCGCTACCGCGAGCTCAAGCGCTACCTCGATCGGCTCTCCGGCGCGCGCTAGGCGGCCGTCGGCAGCGCGAGATTGGGGGACTATCCCCCCGAAGCGCGCGCTGCGAGGGGCGCGGTGATGGGTTTTGGGGCCTCGGCGCCGCGGGCTGGCAGCCGCAATGTAAGGCGCCATACAGTGCTGTAGACCGCACCTGTGGCCCGCAAGCAACCCGATATCCTCAACGATTTCAGCGGGCTTGGAACTTGCTGCGCCCCCTTTGATCAGGTAAAATTTGGCTGTGCGATTGATGTCCGTGCCCGCTGCCAGCTCGCTGAAAGGCGGCGGTGCCGGTTCACGTAGGATGCGGCGTGCGTGAGGCCCATTTGCCCGACGACGACATCCTCGAGCTCCCGGATAGCGATCTCGAGCTCGAGCCCGACCACGATGCTGCGGTGCCCGTCCCGAGGGCGGCGCCAGCCAATGGTGGGCTGCATCAGGGCGTCCGACCTGGTGGACCGTTGCCACCGCCGCGCGGCGGTGTCGACCCACTCGCAGCGACGAGGCCACCTGATCTAGTGCGACCCTTCGACCGCAACGACCTGCCGCCGGTCAATCCGGAGCCGATGGAGGATGCGCCCACGCGCATCGAGCACGGCGACAACATCCAGCCCGACGCCGGCGCGAGCGCCGACGAGCCCAAGCTGGTGGTCATCGGCGGCAACGATCGCGGGCGCGAGGTGATCCTCGAGCCGCGCGACACGAGCATCGGGCGCGGTCTCGACAACGACCTCGTGCTCGCCGACATCGCCGTGTCGCGCAAGCACACGCTGATCTGCTACGAGAACGGCCAGCACGTGGTGCGCGATCTCGGCAGCGGCAACGGCACGCTGCTCAACGGGCGGCGCGCGCACCACGCGATCCTCGCCGACGGCGATCAGATCGAGGTCGGCAACACGCTGATCCGCTACGTGGCGCCGGCCGCGCCCGAGGGTGTGGCCGAGCTGGCCGCGGCGCCGACGGTGGTGGGGCAGGTCGGCGAGATGATCCAGCCGGCCGGCGGCGTGCACCAGACGGTGGACGTGCGCGGCGGCGCGGCGGCGGCGCAGGCGGTGCAGGTCACCGACGGGCGCGGTCAGAAGCGCGCCAAGGGTGGCCGCTCGCGCAAGCTGCTGCTCTTCGGCGCCATCGGCCTGGTGGTGTTCTTCGGCGGCATGATCGGCCTCAAGGTGGTGCTCAAGAAGCGCAAGCAGGCCGCCGCCACCGCCAAGGCCAACCGCTCCAAGGTCAGCCCCGACGAGCTGGCGGCGCGCCACTTCGAAGAGGGCACCAAGCAGTACCGCGCGCGCAACTGGGAGAAGGCGCGCAGCCACTACCTCAAGGTGCTCGCCGTGGCGCCGGGCTTCGACCAAGCCAAGCGCTACGCCGATCAGGCCGCCGCCGAGACCAAGGCGCGCGACGCGCTGGCCGCCGCCAAGTCGGCGATCAGCACCAAGGACTACCCCACCGCGCGCAGCGCGCTGGCCAACATCCCGTCGACCTCGGTGTACGTCGAGGAGGCGCGCAAGCTGCGCCAGGACGTCGACGACAAGCAGGTGCAAGACCTGCTCGAGTCGGCCAAGCTGCTCAAGAACTCGGGCGACGAAGAGGGCGCGCTGGCGCGCGTGAAGAAGGCGATGAAGGTCGCGCCGACCAACACCGCGGTCAAAGCGCTCTACGCCGAGCTAAGCGGCGACGACGGCCACAAGAAGAAGAAACACCACGGGCGGCCGACGCACGTGGCGAGCGCCAAGCACCACAGCACGCCGGGGCTTGGCAAGCCGCGCACCACGCCGCGCGTGCGTCGCGGCAATCCGACGTCGGTGAAGTCGGCGCCGGTGCGCGCGATCCGCGTCAGCGGCGCCGGCGCACGCAAGGCGCTGTCGTTGTATCGCGCCAAGCAGTGGGGGCCGGCGTACATGGAGATGAAGCGTCACGTGCAGCAGCTGAGCGGCAAGCGCAAGTCGCGCGGCGAGAAGCTGCTCGAGACGATCCGCTCGGTGGCGCAGGCGGTGATGCGCGCCGAGCGCGACCAGGTGCGCAACCCGCGCCGCGCGATGAGCTACTACGAGAAGGCGCTCAAGCTCGACCAGCGGGTGCCACGCAAGCCGCACCAGGCGATGCTCAAGGGCCGGCTGGCCAAGGTGGCGCGCGTGCTGGCGACGTCGGCGATGGCGAGCCGCCGCTACAGCACCGCCTACGCCGCCGTGCGCGTGGCGCGCAAGTATGGCGGCAACAGCGCGCAGCTGGCGTCGGTGGTCAAGCAGCTCGAAGGCGAAGCGCAGCGGCTGTTCACGCGCGGCTACACGATCCGCAGCAGCAACCCCGCCAAGGCCAAGCGCATGTGGCAGCAGGTGCTCAAGATGGTGCCGGCGGGCAGCGCGATCTACACGAAGGCCTACAAGTGGCTCAACAGCTCGGGGCCGTCGTATCAGGACGAGGACGAGGACTAGGGTGGTGGGCCTCGGGCCTCGGGCCTCGGGCCTCGGGTCGTGCTGGTGTTGATGCGCTACGAGCTGTTTCTGCGCCGCGAGGCTGGCGTCGATGACGAGCTGGTCGCGGCAGCGCGTGACAAAGCCGGCGAGCTGGTGCGCGTCGAGCGCTTCGAGGGCGAGGGCGAGGCGCCGAGCGGGCTCGATCTGGGGGTCGAGGTCGACGCGCGCGGGGCGAGCGAGGCTTTGTGCGAGGCGGCCTTCGCGCTGGCGGAAGCGCACGGGCTGACGGTCTTCGATCCGCAGCTCGGGCGCACGGTCTCGCGCGATGACGGCGAGGCCATCGGCGAGCAGATCGCGCGCACCAACGCCTTCGCCGCCGCCGGCCTGGCCTCGCTCGACGCGTCGCCGCGCGTCGGATCGCGCGCGGCGGCCAAGGGCTGGTTGATTCTTGCCGCCACCATCGTAGGGTTGATCGTGGTCGTGCGCTTGCTTCGCTGCGCCGCGGTCTAGCCCTTAACGATCTCGGTACTGATGCTTCGATCCCTCATGCTCTTCGCTTCGCTGGCCGTGCTGTGCGGTGCGCTCGCGCAAAGCTGCGGCGGCGGTGACGACGGTCCGATCGGCGACGACGTCGCCTCGGCCTGCGTGCGCGCCGCCGCCTGCGACATCAAGGTCGGCGTGCGCACGCGCGACTGCATCGACTACTTTCGCACCACGCTCACCCAGCTCGGCCTGGCGCCGCTCTACGCGGCGATCTACCGCTGCGTCAACCGCGCCAGCGGCTGCAAGGCGATCGGGCTTTGCTTCGGGCAGGGGCCGCCGTGCGGGGCGAGCTTCGACGAGCGCTGCGAAGGCGACGTGGCGATCACCTGCGACCTGCAGGACCAGCGCATCTACCAGCTCGACTGCGCCTCGGTGGGCCAGCGCTGCGCCAAGACCAGCCAAGGCGTGACGTGCATCGAGCAGGGGCAGGGCGAGCTGCTGGCCGACCTCTCGTGCGATGGCGACAACTGCAACGTGCAGTCCGAAGCGTGCAACAGCGACGCGCTCGACCGCTGCATCGGCGACGACGTCGAGTCGTGCCTGCAGGGACAGTGGGTGCGCTTTCACTGCGCGAGCCTGGGGCTCGGCGGCTGCCAGACGCAGTCGGCGGGCTTCGGGCGCTGCACGCCGTAGAGCCCTCGCGCGATCGTTGCGTTTGGCGCAACGGGTCATGGCAGATCTTGTCGTAACGCCGCCGCCCACCCTGTCGTACAACGAGGGTCAAACGAAGCCGAGGACCCTCTGCCATGATCTTCAAACGTCTCGCGTACCTTTCTAGCGCCATCGCTGCCACGGGGCTTCTGCTGTGGGCCTGCGGCGGCGGCGACGAAGCCGTCACGCGCGCCATCGGCGCCGCTGGCGGCAGCGTGCAAAACGGCAGCGCCAAGGTCGTCGTGCCCGCGGGCGCGCTGAGCAAGGACACCAACATCGCCATCGCCGTCGTCGGCAGCGGCTACCCGGCGATGCCCGCCGGCGCGAGCCGCATCAGCGACATCTACGCGCTGACGCCGCACGGCACGACCTTCAACGCGCCCGCCACGGTGACGATCCCGCTGCGCAGCGCTGCCACCGCGGCGACGCTGTGGAAGGCCGAGGCGGGAAGCACGCAGTGGCACAAGGTCAGCGGCGCGACGGTGCAGGCGGGCAGCATCACGGCCAGCGTGAGCAGCTTCTCGTTCTTCGCCGTCACCAGCGGCGAGGACAGCCCCAGCGATCCGCCGAGCAGCCTGCCGAGCTCCAACCCCACCAGCCAGCCGGCGCCCTAATCACAGCGGTCAGCGAGCAGCGGTCAGCGATCAGCTTTTTGCTCGCTGGCGCTCGGCCCGCACTATCATCGGGCCATGAAAACGCAGCATGTCGCGATCCTGATGGCGCTCGCGCTGGTGGTGCCGACGGCCAGCTGTAGCCGCTGCAACAAGTCAAAAGGTGGCGGCGGCGGCGGCAGCGCCAGCGGCAGTGGCACGAGCGGCGGCGGCGACGGCACGGCAAGCGCGGCGCGCCCGTCGACCATCGACCGCGAGGTCAAGCTCGACTGGCCCGGCAAGGTCGTGCGCGCCAGCGGCGCCACCAAGGCCAAGGCCGGCGACACGTGCAACATCGAGACGCGCTTCGCCTCCGACGGCGCGCGCACGCTGCTCTCGCAGGTGTCGATGACCTGCGGCGGACAGAAGATCTACCAGGGCGGCTCGGGCGCCGGGCTCAACTGTCGCGTCAACGAGTCGCCGCTTTCCGGCACGCGCTATCGCTACCTGCTGACCTGCAACGATCAGGGCAAACGCAGCGGCATGGCCGCGTCGCTCAACACGGAAAACAAGCGCGCGCGCGTCGCCAAGAGCGGCAAGGACGCCTTCCGCGTGGTGATGCAGCTCGAAAAGAGCTTCATCGAGCGCGAGGGCAAGCCGCTGTCCAAGGGCAACGAGCCGAGCGGCGAGACGTTTGCCACGGTGGTACGCAAGGGCAAGGTCAAGGCGGTCAGCGGCGACGCGCCGGTCAAGGTCGGCGACGCCTGCGAGCTTCGCATCAAGGCCACCGGACGGCGCGGCCTGTCCTGTCACATCGGCGTCAAGTGCGGCGAGACCGAGATCTACGGCAAGGCGCCGGCAGGCTACATGCGCTGCGCGATCAAAGACGGCAAGCCGCCCAGCGCGATGCGCGACGACGTCGTCTCGGGCGTCGACGCCGACCCGCAGATGCACTTCGATCTCACCAAGGGCGAGCTCGTCGTCTCCGACGGACCAGCGCCGAAAAACCCCAAGGCCAAGGTCAAAGCGCTGCCCAAGGGCAAACAGCCGCCACCCGCGGCCAAGACCTACAAGGTCGAGATCTCGCTCGGCTCCTGACCGGGGTCACTCTATGCCTCGCAAACATCCGATTTAACAGGGCGTATTCGGTACAATGACAAAATCCGGCGTGCGCATACCGTACGTTGGGTTTTGTCATTGTCGCGAATCCGCCCTTTCGATTCAGGGGGTTGGAGGGCATAGAGTGACCCCTGTTTGCAGGCTGTGGCTGTTGGCTGCCTTGCTGCTCGTACCGGGCTGCAAGACGAAGCCGACCACGCGCGGCAGCGCAGGTGGCTCCGGCAGCGGCAGCACCATTGTCAGCGCCAGCGGGCGCGGCACGGCGAGTGTGGCGACGCAGCGCGCGCTACCCGAGCTTCGGCTCGATCGGCTTGCCGGCGAGGTGATGGCGCGCGGCATCAACGTGCTGGCCGCCAAGCTCTACCGCGACCGCGCAGGCAGACACCCCGACGAGAACCTGCTGCTCTCGCCGCTCGGCGAGGCGGTGCTGTTGGCGCTGCTCGATCTCGGCCCGCACACGGCGCTGACGCGCACCACGCGCATGGCGCTCGATCTGCGCCGCGGGCAGGGGCAGGTGGTGCTCGGCGCGCTGCTCGCGCGGCTCACCGGCGGCGATCGCCGCGGCCGCCGCAGCGCGCACAGCCACGGCAGCCTCTCGGTGCACACCGCCTTGTGGCTGACCGCGCGCAAACGCCTGCGCGCCGGCTTCGCGCGCGAAGCGCAGCACTTCTACCGCGCCGAGGTGCACCACGATCTGCCCGTCAAGGAAGACGCCGCCCGCGCGCGCGTCAGCGCGTGGCTTTCGCGCCTGAGCCAAAAGCGCCTCACCAAGACGCAGGCCAAGGGCAGCAAGCAGGCGACACAGATGCTGCTCGCCAGCCTCGTCGACCTCGAGGCCAGCTGGCCGCTGGCGCCGACGCGCAGCGAGGGGCAGTTCGTGCTCGGCTCCGGCAAGCGCGCGCGCGTGCCGATGCTCACCCGGCGCTGCGACGGCGCGCTGCACACCGCGCGCTACGACGGGCTCGACGTCATCTCGCTGCCCTACGCGCGCGTGGGATCCGCGCGGCTGGCGCTCGAGCTGCTCTTGCTGCTGCCCGACGCCAAAGCCGGCGAAAAGCCCGCCAAGACGCTCGAGCGGCTGCGACGGCGCGTCGACGCGCTGGCGCTCAGGCGCTGGGGCGCGCTGGTGCGCTCGCGCACCATCGAAAAGAAGCGCCTCGCCAAGAAGCCGCGCCGCGTGGACGCACGGCTCGGCCGCCTGCTGCGTCGCATCGCCACAGTCGGCCGTGCACGCCCGCTGTGCGTCGACGTCACCTGGCCGCGCTTCGCGCTCGCTTCGGCGCTGCCGCGCGTGCTCGCCACGCGCAACGGCTCGGTGCTCGGCGCCGCGCTGCTCGCCAACACGCAGCTCGGCACGCGCGCACCGAGCGCCACGCAGCAACAAGCGCTCGACCAGCGCGCGACCGCCAGCGCGCGCGCGCCCGCCAGCGCGGCGCAGCGCGGCGGCGTCGATGTCGACGTGCTCGCCATTCGCGTCGATCGCCCCTTCATCTTCGTGGTGCGGGAGCGACAGAGCGGCCTGATCGTGATGATCGGCCACGTCGTCGATCCACGCCGCTGAGCGATCACGACGGTGAACGAGCTCACCATCGGCAGTGTGATTCGAGACACGTATCGTCTCGAGCGCCACATCGGCGCGGGCGCCATGGGCACCGTCTACGCGGCCTCGCACGTGCGCAGCGCCGAGCGCTTCGCGATCAAGGTCCTGCGCGGCCTGGCGGTCAACAACCCGCGCGCCGTCGCGCGCTTCGAGCAAGAGGCGTCTGCCATCAGCAGCATCGCGCACCCGCACTTGGTCGAGGTCTTCGAGTACGGCCGCAGCAAGGCCGGCGTGCCGTACATCGTGATGGAGCTGCTCGAGGGCCACGATCTGGCCAGGCGCCTCGACCAGCGCGGCCGCTTCGCACCGCGCGAGGCCGTGTCGCTGCTGGTGCAGACCGCCGCGGCGCTGCAGGCGGTGCACGAGGCAGGCATCGTGCATCGCGACCTCAAGCCGACCAACATCTTCCTGTGTCGGCGCGGCGACCGCGACGACTTCGTCAAGCTGCTCGACTTCGGCATCTCCAAGGTGCTCGGCAGCGCCGTCGACGAGACGGGTACCAACCAGGTGTTGGGCACGCCGCGCTTCATGTCGCCCGAGCAGGCCACGGGCAAGGCCGCCAGTGTCGACCAGCGCAGCGACGTATTCTCCCTCGCGGCGATCGGATTCGAGGTGCTCTCCGGCGAGCCGGCCTTCCTCGGCGAAGGCGCGATGCAGAGCATGTATCGCGTGGTCAACCACGAGCCACCGCCCCTCGACGAGATCGCACCGGTGGCCAAGTCGCTGGCGCGCGTCATCGCCCGCGCGCTCTCCAAAGAGCCGCGCGCGCGTCCAGGCTCGGCCGAGCAGCTGGCGCGCGAGTTGATGCACGCGATGAAGCTCGCGCCGAGCGACGACGACGAGCTCGCCTGGCTCGAGACCTCCGACATCCGTCGCACCATGGCGTGGACCACCAGCGGCATGACCACCGATCCGCTCGGGGACGGCGCGACGCTGGTCGCTCTCAGCGACGTGACGGCGGACACGACGCTGCCGCCGGTGACGGCTGTCGCCATCGATCACGCGAGCGGCGATCCGCCCGTCGGCGAGCGCGTGACCACCGAGCTTGTGCCCGTCCCGTCGGCGCCCCCCGCGGTCCTTCACGGCGCCCCGACGCTGTCGCTCGATCCGGCGCGCGACGACGGCGATCGCGCCGGCGTGAAGGCACACGTGCAACCAAAAGCAGCGCCGGTGATCCCCGCGCCGCCGGCACAGCCCGCGATCCCGGCGCCGCCGCCCACACGAGCGCTCAACGTCAAGCTGCTCGCGCTCGCCGCGGCTCTGCTACTATTTGCCGTGTCGCTGCTGCTCGTGCTGCTGCTCGATCGCCCCGCGGATGTGACCCGCAAGCGCGCAGGTGCCGCAGCACAGGCGCGCCGCGTCGATGGCGCACCGGCGCTCGCCGACGCGCTCCCCGTCGATAGCGCGTCGGCG